>NZ_JBICMK010000023.1:0-493 GCF_043106315.1 Pseudomonas sp. FYR_5
ATGCCTGTGGGATTCGCGCGCGAACGCCTTGGTGCCTGTCTCGATATCGCGTCGTACAAACAAGGCGGTCGCGCGCGCCTGGCACAGGAGGGACTGGCCCGAAACAAACGTAGGAGCGGGTTTACCCGCGAAGCGCCGCGCGGGCGGCGCTCGGTCTCACAGGCGCAGAAACTGTTGTGGCGAACACTGGTAGCCCCGATACGGTCTTTCCCCCTTATATTTCACTTTCTTGAAATTAAAGGTTGACGCCCTCTCGAATCCCCTTATAATGCGCCCACTTCCAGCGACAACGGAACGACAAACTCCTTGAAATTCAATGAGTTAGACAATTCTGAAGGTGCTATAAGGGCTACGATCAAATGATCGAAAGCGGTTGAAAAGGTGGTTGACAGTGCTTCTAAGTGCTGTATGATTCGCCTCCCGCTACGAGAGATCGCAGCGAGCCAAGTGTTTGAAGCTAAACGAGTTTCTCGCAAAAAACTTCAAAATAAAC
>NZ_JBICMK010000024.1:0-24934 GCF_043106315.1 Pseudomonas sp. FYR_5
ATTAACCGTCGTAGGAGCGGGTTTACCCGCGAAGAGGCCGGCGCAGTTTAAACAAGGTGCTCAGGTATAGATCATCTTGCGGGTCATGCCACCATCGACCACAAACTCCTGGCCGGTGACAAATGCCGCCTGGCGTGACAGCAACCAGGCAACCATGGCCGCTACATCTTCCACAGTCCCTACCCTGCCCGCTGGGTGCTGGGCATGCTCAGCTTCGCTCAACGGCTCGGCACGGCGCTGCGACGGATCACGGGCATCGATCCAGCCCGGGCTCACCGCATTGACACGAATCTCCGGGCCCAGGCTCATCGCCAGGGCATGGGTCAAAGCCACCAGCCCGCCCTTGCTTGCCGCATAAGCCTCGGTGTCCGGTTCGGACTGTCGAGCACGGGTCGAGGTCAGGTTGACGATCGCCCCGTTGTGCGCACGCAGATACGGCGCACAATGCTTGGCCAGCAGCATGGGCCCGCTGAGGTTGACCGCCAACACACGGTTCCATTGTGCCAGGCTCAGGCTTTCCAGCGTCTGGTTGTGCGGGTTGGCAATGGCCGCATTGCACACCAGCGCGTCCAGCCGGCCGAACTGCCCGAGCACTTCGGACACTCCGGCACTGACCTGGGCCTCGTCGGCAACGTCCATGGTGATGAACCAGGCGTTGTCGCCCAGCGCCTTGGCCACTTTGGTGCCACGCTGGCGGTCCAGATCACTCAGCACCACCTGCCAGCCTTCGCAGATCAGCCATGCGGCAATGCCCAGACCGATGCCGCGGGCGGCACCTGTGACCAAGGCTACCCGGCCATTGTGGCCCGGGGTACTGCCGCTGATTTCGATCACAATGCTGCCAGCCCACGCGCCAGGTCAGCCTGCAGGTCGGCCACGTCTTCCAGGCCCACGGCAACGCGGATCAGGCTATCGCGGATACCCGCCGCTTCACGCTCCTGCGGCGACAGACGACCGTGTGAGGTGGTAGCCGGATGAGCGATGGTGGTTTTGCTGTCACCCAGGTTGGTCGTGATGGAAATCACTCGGGTAGCGTCGATGAAACGCCACGCGCCCTCTTTGCCACCCTTGACCTCAAAGCTGACCACTGCACCAAAACCGCTCATCTGGCGCTTGGCCAGTTCGTGCTGCGGGTGGCTGGGCAGGCCGGCGTAATGCACCTTCTCCACGCCGTCCTGCTGCTCCAGCCATTCGGCCAGGGCCTGAGCGCTTTCGCAGTGTGCACGCATACGCAGGCGCAGCGTTTCCAGGCCCTTGGTGAAGATCCAGGCGTTGAACGGGCTGAGGGTTGGACCTGCGGTACGCAGGAAACCGACCACTTCTTTCATTTGCTCGGTACGGCCGGCAACCACACCGCCCATGCAGCGGCCCTGGCCGTCGATGAACTTGGTGGCCGAGTGGAACACAATGTCGGCACCCAGCTTCAGCGGCTGCTGCAACGCCGGGGTACTGAAACAGTTGTCCACCACCAGCATGGCACCATGGGCATGGGCGATTTCGCTGAGCGCAGTGATATCGACCAACTCGGCCAGCGGGTTGGATGGCGACTCGACGATCAGCAGTTTGGTGTTGGCCTTGATGGCCTTTTCCCAGCCGGAAAGGTCGACCAGGGGCACGTAGTCCACTTGTACACCAAAGCGCTTGAAGTACTTCTCGAACAGGCTGATGGTGGAGCCGAATACGCTCTGCGACACCAGCACATGGTCACCGGCGCTGCACAGCGACATGACCACGGCCAGGATTGCCGCCATACCGGTGGACGTACCCACGGCCTGTTCGGCACCCTCCATGGCCGCCAGGCGCTCCTCGAAGGCACGCACCGACGGGTTGGTGTAACGCGAGTAGACGTTGCCCGGCGTTTCACCGGCAAAGCGCGCAGCAGCATCGGCTGCCGTGCGGAATACATAGCTGGAGGTCAGGAACAGCGCTTCGCTGTGCTCGCCTTCCGGGGTACGGTTTTGACCAGCGCGCACTGCCAGGGTGTCGAAACCGACACCCTCGAGGTCACTGTCCAGTCGCCCGGCATCCCATTGATCCGTCATGCCGTCGCTCCCAAAATCAGTTGTTGTAAAGATCGATGATCGCGCTGACGGCCTGGTTCTTGACCTTGGCCAGGTCATTACGGGCCTGCTCGATGCGGTCGAGGTAGGCTTCGTCGATATCGCCAGTGACATACTCACCGTTGAACACCGCGCAATCGAACTGCTCGATCTTGATCTTGCCGCCACCGACCGAGTCGATCAGGTCTGGCAGGTCCTGATAGACCAGCCAATCGGCGCCGATCAACTCACCCACCTGTTCGGTGGTGCGGTTGTGGGCGATCAGTTCGTGAACACTCGGCATGTCGATGCCGTAGACGTTGGGGTAGCGTACAGCAGGGGCCGCGGAGCAGAAGTAGACATTCTTGGCGCCGGCTTCGCGGGCCATCTGGATGATCTGCTTGCAGGTGGTGCCGCGCACGATCGAGTCGTCCACCAGCATCACATTCTTGCCGCGGAACTCCAGCTCGATGGCGTTGAGCTTCTGACGCACCGACTTCTTGCGCGCGGCCTGGCCGGGCATGATGAAGGTACGGCCGATGTAACGGTTCTTGACGAAACCTTCGCGGAACTTGACGCCCAGCCGGTTGGCC
Organism: Pseudomonas sp. FYR_5; assembly: GCF_043106315.1. Classification (NCBI taxonomy): domain Bacteria; kingdom Pseudomonadati; phylum Pseudomonadota; class Gammaproteobacteria; order Pseudomonadales; family Pseudomonadaceae; genus Pseudomonas; species Pseudomonas sp. FYR_5. Next base: position 2,633 of record NZ_JBICMK010000024.1, read on the forward strand.
AGCTCCAGCGCGGCAGTGCGACTGGTATCCGGGATCGGGATGACCACGTCGATATCATGATCGGGGCGCTCGCGCATGATCTTGTCGGCCAGCTTTTCACCCATGCGCAGACGCGCCTTGTAAACCGAGACCCCATCGATGATCGAGTCCGGGCGAGCCAGGTAGACGTGCTCGAAGATGCACGGCTGCAACGTTGGCGATTCGGCGCACTGCTTGGTGAACAACTGGCCTTCTTCGGTGATGTACACCGCTTCGCCCGGCGCCAGATCGCGGATAAGGGTGAAGCCGAGCACGTCGAGGGCGACGCTTTCCGAGGCGATCATGTATTCCACGCCTTCGTCGGTGTGACGCTGGCCGAACACCACCGGGCGAATGCCATGGGGGTCGCGGAAGCCGACGATGCCGTAGCCGGTGATCATGGCCACCACGGCGTATCCGCCAACGCAGCGGCTATGCACATGGGAGACCGCGGCGAACACGTCTTCTTCGGTCGGCTGCAGCTTGCCGCGCACCGCCAGCTCATGGGCGAACACGTTCAGCAGCACTTCCGAGTCGGAGTTGGTGTTGACGTGGCGCAGGTCGGACTCGTAGATCTCCTTGGCCAACTGCTCGACGTTGGTCAGGTTGCCGTTGTGAGCCAGGGTGATGCCGTAAGGCGAGTTGACGTAGAACGGCTGGGCCTCGGCCGAGGTCGAGCTGCCCGCAGTCGGGTAGCGCACGTGGCCGATGCCGATGTTGCCTACCAAGCGCTGCATGTGGCGCTGCTGGAACACGTCGCGCACCAGGCCATTATCCTTGCGCAGGAACAACCGGCCGTCATGGCTGGTCACGATACCGGCAGCGTCCTGGCCGCGGTGCTGGAGGACCGTAAGCGCGTCATACAGCGCCTGATTGACGTTCGACTTACCGACGATACCGACGATGCCACACATGCGACGCAACCCCTACTTTGATGAAACTTGATTGAATAGCGCTCAGGGCTTGGACGGCCCGAGCAACTGTTCCTTGAACGGAAGATCAGCCGGAGTGCTGATCAGGCCACTGGGCGTCCATTGGTCGGAAAAACCCAGAATCAGGTTTTTCGACCAGTCGGCGACCAAGAGAAACTGTGGTATCAGGCGTGATTCCTGCCACCAGGTATCTTGTTGAACCGGCCCCAGGCTGATCAGACCTATGGCTACCACTACCAGCAAGGCCCCGCGCGCGGCACCGAAGGCCATGCCCAGGAAACGATCGGTGCCGGACAGCCCGGTCACGCGGATCAGCTCACCGACAAGGAAGTTGACCATGGCCCCCACCAGCAAGGTGGCGACGAAAAGAATGGCGCAGCCAGCGATGACGCGCATCGATGGCGTCTGGATATAACTCTCAAGATACACCGAGAGCGAACCGCCGAACATCCAGGCAACCGCACCGGCAATGATCCAGATGAGCAAGGACAAGGCCTCCTTGACGAAGCCGCGCTTGAGACTGATCAATGTGGAGACGGCGATGATCGCGATGATCGCCCAATCAACCAAGGTAAATGCCACGGTGTTGCCTGCAGACGTTTGAGGCGGCGCATTTTACCAGAGCGGCGGGCCGGGAGTAAGCGGAATGTCAGCTGGATTGGTGTTGGGCCATTGGCGGGTGAACCCACTGCCAGGTTCTGGGTGAGCCTTGCAGCGGCGCGGTGCCTGTAGGCGCGGGTTCACCCGCGAATGGGCGGCACAGCCGCCCCGGGGAATCAGCTGCGCTCAGGCTGGAAACGCACCACAAAACCCTTGAGGCTGTTCTTGCGGTTGACCGCGTCACGCACGCGCTCGGCCTCGGCGCGCTCGATCAACGGCCCCACGTACACGCGGTTCATGCCACCCGCCGTGCGGATATAGGCGTTGTAACCCTGGCTACGCAGCGTTTGCTGCAGCTTTTCGGCACCGGCACGGTTGGACAGACTGGCCAGCTGGATCGACCAACTGACTGGCAGGCCATTGGCATCGATCTTCGATGGCGCGGCAGGCGCGGGTGTTGCAGCGGCCTTGGCCTCCACCTTGGGCGCGGGGGCCTGCGGCTTGGGCGGCTGAACCTGCGCCTGGGTCTGTGGCGACGGTGTGATTGGCTGGCGGGGTGTACTCGCCGGGGCAGTCGACTCGTCGATCACCACGGGCGCCTGCTGCGGCACCTCCGGAATAACCTGCGGCTCCGGCACGGCAACCGGCTCCACCTTCACTTCCGGCAGGCTGGGCATGGCCGGTGCCTGCGGGGCTTCGACGTGCACCTGGCGCATCTCGTCCTCGCGGGTGAACAGCATCGGCAGGAAGATAACCGCCAGCGCCACCAGCACCAGCGCACCCACCATGCGCTGTTTCATCCCTTTATCCAGCACAGCCATCTATTCCACCCTCCTGGGCGTGCCGCTCCAGCCATTCCAGCGCCTGGGCGACACAGAAAAACGAACCGAACAGCAGGATCTGATCATCCGCCGTCGCCTGCGCACATTGCCCCTCAAGGGCGGCATCGACGCTGGCATAAGACTTCACCGCGGCACCGAGGTTCGCCAAGGACGTGACCAGCTCCGCGGCCGGGCGACTGCGCGGAGTATCCAGCGGCGCCACTGCCCAGTCGTCGATGAGGCCCTGCAGCGGCGCGATAACGCCATCCAGATCCTTGTCGGCGAGCAGGCCAAATACCGCGAGACGGCGCCCCTTCAGCGGCCGGGCCGCCAGGCGCCTGGCCAGGTACTGCGCCGCATGCGGGTTGTGCCCGACATCCAGCAGCAACGCTACCGCTTTGCCCTGCCAGTTCAAATTACGAAGGTCGAGACGCCCAGTGATACGGGTATCCAGCAGCGCCTGGCGAACTTGCTCCGCGTCCCACGGCAGCCCCATCAGCAGGTAAGCCTGCAGGGCCAGCGTGGCGTTTTCCATGGGCAGGTCAAGCAAAGGCAGGTCATGCAGCTCTACCTGCGTGCCATCGGCCGCAGTACCACGCCAGCTCCAGCAGCCATCGGCGCTGGCCAGATCGAATTCCCGCCCGCGCAGGAACAGTGGCGCGGCCAGTTCGGCGGCCTTGTCCAGCAACGGCTTGGGCGGGTCCAGGTCACCGCACAGGGCCGGCTTGCCCGGGCGGAAGATGCCAGCCTTCTCGAAGGCTACCAGCTCGCGGGTATCACCCAGGTAATCAACATGGTCGACACCAATGCTGGTCACCAGGGCGAAGTCGGCATCCACTACGTTCACGGTATCCAGGCGACCACCAAGGCCCACCTCGAGCACCACGGCATCCAGCTGCGACTGATAGAACAACCAGAACGCGGCCAACGTACCCATCTCGAAGTAGGTCAGGGAAATATCGCCCCGTGCCGCCTCGACGGCGGCGAAGGCTTCGCACAGGCGCTCATCGCTGGCCTCCTGGCCATCGATCATCACCCGTTCGTTGTAACGTAACAGGTGCGGCGAACTGTACACACCGACCTTGAGCCCCTGGGCACGCAGCAACGAAGCCACGAAGGCGCAGGTCGACCCCTTGCCATTGGTGCCGGTCACCGTCACCACGCGCGGCGCCAGCTTGCCCAGCGCCAGGCGGGCAAGCACCTTCTGCGACCGCTCCAGACCCATGTCGATGGCCGAGGGGTGCAACTGCTCGAGGTAGGCGAGCCATTCGCCCAGGGATCGTTGTTTCATCACGCGACGGCAGCCGCCTCACGCGCTTCTTCCGGGGTTTGCTGGCCGGTCATCTGCGCCAGCAGGCGGGCCAGACGCGGGCGCAGTTCGCCACGGGAGATGATCAGGTCGATAGCTCCGTGCTCCAGCAGGAACTCGCTGCGCTGGAAGCCTTCAGGCAGCTTCTCGCGTACGGTCTGCTCGATCACGCGCGGGCCGGCGAAGCCGATCAGGGCCTTCGGTTCACCGACGATGACGTCGCCGAGCATCGCCAGGCTGGCGGAAACACCACCATACACAGGGTCGGTCAGGACCGAGATGAACGGGATGCCTTCTTCGCGCAGACGCGCCAGCACGGCCGAGGTCTTGGCCATCTGCATCAGCGAGATCAGCGCTTCCTGCATGCGCGCACCGCCCGAAGCGGAGAAGCAAACCATTGGGCAGCGGTTTTCCAGGGCATAGTTGGCCGCGCGTACGAAGCGCTCGCCGACGATGGCACCCATGGAGCCGCCCATGAACGAGAACTCGAAGGCGCTAACCACGATCGGCATGCCCATCAGGGTGCCGCTCATGGAGATCAGCGCGTCCTTTTCGCCGGTCTGCTTCTGCGCAGCGGTCAGGCGGTCCTTGTATTTCTTGCCATCACGGAACTTCAGGCGGTCGACCGGCTCCAGGTCAGCGCCCAGTTCAGCCCGGCCTTCAGCGTCAAGGAAAATGTCGATGCGCGCACGTGCGCCGATACGCATGTGGTGATTGCACTTGGTGCAGACATCCAGGGACTTTTCCAGCTCCGGACGATACAGCACGGCCTCGCAGGACGGGCACTTGTGCCACAGGCCCTCGGGCACCGAGCTCTTCTTCACCTCGGAACGCATGATCGAAGGGATCAGTTTGTCGACTAACCAGTTGCTCATGCTTTCTTTCTCCAGTATTGGCAGGCGGGGGGACAGCGTCACCGTCCCTGCCCTGCCCTTGAGCTCAAAATCTTTTATGAAACGATGGTGGACCGGCCGCCGGGGCTTCCAGCGCGCCACTCCACCGCTAATGTATTTTCTTGCCGCCACAGCTACTGGCGGCGGCCCAGCAGGGCTGCGAAAGCTATGGACGATGGCGCGCAGCCAGCCGTCACATCTGCCATCAAGCCTGTTTCACCGCCTTCATGAAGGCCTCGATCTTTGCCGCATCCTTGATGCCCTTGGCCTGCTCGACGCCACCGCTGACATCCACCGCGTAAGGCTTTACCTGGGCAATGGCCTGACCAACGTTATCGGCCGACAGCCCGCCCGCGAGGATGATCGGCTTGCCAAGCCGCGCCGGCACCAATGACCAGTCGAACGCCTCGCCGGTTCCCCCGGGCACGCCCGGCACATAGGTGTCCAGCAAAATGCCACGGGCACCCGCATAAAGCTGGCAGGCCGCCTCCAGGTCGTCGCCAGGGCGCACACGCAGGGCCTTGATCCAGGGGCGGTGGTAGCCTTCACAGTCCTGCGGGGTTTCATCGCCGTGAAACTGTAGCAGGTCCAGCGGAACCACTTCGAGGATCTCGTTCAGCTCGCAGCGCGAGGCATTGACGAACAACCCGACCGTGGTCACGAATGGCGGCAACTCGGCAATGATCGCCCGCGCCTGGCGCACGTCCACTGCCCGCGGGCTCTTGGCATAGAAGACGAAGCCAATGGCATCGGCACCCGCTTCGGCAGCGGCCAGTGCGTCTTCGATGCGGGTAATCCCGCAGATCTTGCTGCGAACATTGCTCATGGAACACGAACCCTGATTGTTGCGGCGAAAGGGCGGATGTTAGCAAATGGCTTTTCGCCCGTCAGTCTGCCAACGCCTCGTAACCACTCAAAAAGTGTGGGCCGATGTAACGCTTGGGCAACGCAAACGCTTCGGGGTACTCCACCTGCACCAGGTAAAGCCCGTATGGGTGGGCCGTTACCCCACCTTCACGGCGGTTGCGCCCTTCCAGCACCTCGCGGGCCCAGGTAACCGGACGCTCGCCGGCGCCGATGGCCATCAACACACCGGCAATGTTACGCACCATATGGTGCAGGAAGGCGGTGGCACGCACGTCCAGCACGATCATCTGGCCATGGCGGGTAACACGCAGGTGGTAGATATGCTTGATGGGTGATTTGGCCTGACACTGGCTGGCGCGGAAGGCGCTGAAGTCGTGGGTGCCGAGCAGGAACTGCGCGGCCTCGGCCATGCGATCGACGTCGAGCGGACGGTGGTTCCAGGTCACCTCCTCGGCCAGGTGCGCCGGGCGAATCGGGTCGTTGTAGATCACGTAGCGGTAGCGCCGGGCGCAGGCCTTGAAGCGGGCATGAAAATCGGCCGGCATTGGCCGCGACCAGACCACACTGATGTCGTGCGGCAGGTTGAAGTTGGTGCCCATGGTCCAGGCGCGCTCCTCACGCACGGCACGGGTATCGAAGTGCACGACCTGCCCGCAGCCGTGAACGCCGGCGTCGGTACGCCCGGCGCAAATCACCGAAATCGGCTCGTTGGCGACCTTGGACAGCGCTTGCTCCAGGGCTTGCTGGACACTCGGCACGCCGCTGGCCTGGCGCTGCCAGCCGCGGTAGCGCGCGCCTTTGTATTCCACGCCCAGGGCGATGCGGGAGAAGCCTTCGGCCGCGGATTCGGCGGTAGCGGTGTCGATGATGTCCAAGAGCATGAAACCTGTGGGGTGTACGGAATGGCGAGATTATAACGACAACGGCAGCCTCGTAGGGCTGCCGGTGGATGCGCACTGCATTTGCGGGCCTAATCGCGGGTGCCCCGCCGCCCCCACAGGTCACTCACAAGGTCGAAATGTGTGAGGATCCTGTGGGAGCGGGCAAGCCCGCGAAGAGGCCTGCCCTACTTGCATCAGACCAGACGAGAGAGCAGGTCCTCGGCTTCCTGACGCTGGCTATCGTCGCCATCCTTGACCACTTCATCGAGGATGTCGCGCGCGCCCTGACTGTCACCCATGTCGATATAGGCACGGGCCAGGTCGAGCTTGGTGGCGACTTCATCACTGCCGGAGAAGAAGTCGAAGTCCAAGTCGTCCAAGGGCTCGGGCTCGGGCTGCGCAACCGCGTCTTCGCTGGTGAAGTGCGGCTCCAACGAAGGCGTTTCGAGGCTCTGCGACAACTTGTCCAGCTCGGCGTTGACGTCATTGAGCTCCGAGGCAAAGCTCTTGGCGGCCGGCGAATCGTCTTCCAGCGACAGGGACAAGTCGAAGTCCGACGGCAAGTCGAACTCGGAGACCGGGTCAAACTCCGGCTCACTGTCGAAGGCTGCCAGTTCGGCGGCGACATCGACCGGCCCCTGCTCCACCGTGTCCGGAGTGGCTGGAGCCACAGGCTCACTGATGTCGAGGTCGAAATCAGACAGGTCCACGGCAGGCTGAGGCTCGGCTTGTGCCAGCATGGCCTCGAAATCAGCATCGGCGTCGGCCTGCAGCTCTGCATCCACGGCAAATGGCTGTTCTTCTGGCTGAGTTTCTTCCTGTACGGGCTCGTCCAGCACAGGTTCTGCGATTACCAGCTCGTCGGGAACGGCCCCCTGTACCACCGGCTCGTCCAGCATGGAGGTGGCCAGCGGGTCTTCCTCGGCCAGGTCTTCGCCCAGGCTCAGGTCGAAGGCGCTGTCCAGATCCTGCTCATCCAGGCCGGAAACATCGAGCGTTGGCACTTCATCGAAGGCATCCAGCTCTGCGTCAGGCTCTGCTTGCGCGACAACCTCTGGCTCAGCCTCCACTTGTGGCTCGAACCCAGACACCTCGTCAGGCGCCACATCGGCAACCACCGGCGCTTCGGGCTCATCGTGCAGCAGCTCTTGCACGTACTGCTCATCCATTTCGGCAGCCAGCGCCGCCGCACCCAGGCCGGCAGCAGCCAGGCCGAGCATGGCGGGGTAACGCTCTTTCAGCCCGGCGACTTCGGCAACGTTCTGTTCGCTGGCCGGCAACTGACGCTCCTGTTCGGCAAACGCGCTCTGGTCACCCTGGCGGGCGTACACGTCCATCAGCTTCAGGCGCAGGTCGTCACGTTCCGGTGCAGCGGCCACAGCGGGCTCCAGCAGGTCGGTGGCACGATTCAGGCGGCCTTCGGCCAGGCATTGGTCGACTTGCGCCAACAGCGCGGCGTGCGGATCTGCTTGCGGCTCAGTCAGGGGGTCTGCCTCGGCGACCGGTTCAGCCACTTTTTCCGCAGCGACGGCAGCTGCAGCCGAAGCGGCGACCACAGCCGGCGACAGGGTTACACCCGGCTCCGGGGCTTCGACGCCGTCGAAGCTCTCGGTATCGCTGTCGAAACCTGTGCCCTGCTCTTCTTCCAGCGCCCGCGCCATGCGCAGGTGCTTCTCAGCTTCTTGCTGGGCCTTGCGCTTGCGCGCCAGCAGCCAGAGCAGCAGTGCCAGCACCAGGATGCTGGAACCGGCAATCATCCCCAAAAGCCACGGATTGCCCAGGACTGCGTCGAGCGCACCCTTCGGCTGGCTGGCGGGTACAGGCTGAGCGGCCGGCACAGGCTCGGGTGCGGTATCGGCAGTAGCAGGCGCCGGCTTGTCCGCTGGCTGGTCCGGGGTAGCGGCAGCCGCTGCCGACGTGGCTGCGCCCTGGCCTTCCAGGCGTGCCAACTGGCTGTTCTTCAACTCGATCAGGCGCTGCAGCTTGTCCAGTTGGCTCTGCAGGTCGGCCATGCGACTTTTCAGTTCTTCGTTGTCGCGACGGCTGGTGTCCAGACTTTCCTGGGCCATGGCCAGTTTGTCACTCAACGCCTTGGCCTGGCCGGCATCGGCCTGGCTGCCCGGGCTGACCAGACGCAGGTTGTCGCCCTGGGCGATACGCGACGGTGCAGCCTCGGCGGCGCCACGACGGGTGGCATCCAGCTGGCGGGCACGTGGCCCCAGGCGACGGCCTTCACGCCAGGCGGCATACTGCTCGGCCACCTCGCGGTTCGCCTCGCCTTGGGCGATGCTCTGGATCTGCTGCTGATCGGGCAAGCGCAGTACCTGGCCAACCTTCAGGAGGTTGATGTTGTTGCCGATGAAGGCGTCCGGGTTCAAAGCCTGGATCGCGATCATGGTCTGCTGGATCGAACCACCCTGGGTGTTACGCGCGGCAATCTGCCACAAGGTGTCGCGACGCTGGGTGGTGTAGTTGCTGGCGCCGGTCATGGCCGGTGTGACATTGCCTGCTGCCGGTTTTTCGCCCTGTGCCTTGGCCTGGTCGAGCAGCACGCTATAGTCACGCAACAGGCGGCCCTGCGGCCACATGACCTGCACCAAAAACTTGACTACCGGACCAGGCAGCGGCTGACTGGACGTCACGCGCAGCACACTTTTGCCGTTGGGGTTGATCACCGGTGTGAAGGTCAGGTCTTCGAGGTAGGTCGGAAACGCCACCCCGGCCTTGCTGAACTCTTCCGGCGGCGCCAGGCTCGGCGCCACTTCGGTGGCTTTGAGGTCGCGCACGTCGAGCAATTCGATCTCGGCGTCCAACGGCTGATTCTGTGCCGACTTCAGGGTCAGCTCCCCCAGGCCCAGCGCATTCGCCATGCCAGACGACAGCGCGGATGCTGCAGCCATGGCCAGAACCAGTTTGCGAATTCGAAGCATGACCTCTTCCCTTGTATGAATCGTCCCGAAACCTGCATGCGGAGCAGGACAAAAGTGCTCGCCAGTATCTTTTACGGCATGTGTTTAATCAACAATTGCGCCACTTGCACGGCATTGAGCGCGGCGCCTTTGCGCACGTTGTCGGTGGTCAGCCAGAGGTTGAGTTGCTGGTCTTCATCAACACCGTGACGTACACGTCCAACATAGACCACGTCTTGGCCTACTGCGTCACCTACCGGGGTCGGATAATCATCGTTTTCCACCCGCTCGACGCTGTCGGCTGCGTCCAGGGCCTGGTTGACCGCTGCCAGGTCTACCGGGCGACGGCTTTGCACGGCCACACTGAAGCTATCGCCGAAAAACACCGGGACTTGAACACAGCTCACGGAAATCTTCAGGTCAGGCAGGCCCAGCAGCACGCGCAGTTCACTGACCAGGCGGCGCTCCAGCGCGGTATGGCCCTGCTCGTCGGCAGCACCGACCTGGGCCAGCAGGTTGAACGCCACTTGACGGTCGAAGAAGCGCGGCTCCAGCGGGCGGGCATTGAGCAGTTCGGCGGTTTGCCGGGCGAGCTCGCTGACCGCTTCACGGCCTTGCGCCGACACCGCCAATGCGGCCATCACTTGCACCCGCTCGATGTCCAGCAGGCCTTTGAGCGGCGCCAGCGCGACGGCCAGGGCTACTGCGGCCGAGCATGGGCTGACGATACGCGCTGGCAACGACAGGCTGGCCAGGCGTTCGGCGTTGGCTTCCGGCACCAGGGCCAGGGCGTCGTCCAGGCCACCGGACAGGTCGATGACCGTGCAGCCCGCCTGCAGCGCCTTGCCGGCAAAGCTGCGGCTGACGGCGGCGCCGGTGGCGAAGAAGGCCAGCTTGACCTGGGTGAAGTCGAAGCTGTCGACTTCGCGGACCTTCAGCTTCTTGCCGGCGAACATCACGCTGCTGCCCGCCGATTCCATGCTGGCCAGCAGGTGCAGGGTGGCAACCGGGAATGCCAGTTCCTCGAGGATCTGCACCAAGGCTTCACCGACGCTGCCGGTGGCGCCGACGACGGCGATATCCAAAGGGTGTGTCATGGAAGGGATCCTTTTGCTGTAGACGGCGGGGGCGGCACTTTACTCGGATTGTAGGGTTTTGTCTGTGCCCACCCGGCGCTGCTGTTGCTGTTGCTCGATTGCGTCTTGCTTCTTGGATGTGCGCACTCACACCGAGTAGGTATTCATTCGCGCAGGTGGCGCATCGTCACCTTTCCGCCCTTCCGGCGGGTTACTTGGGTCGTGGCCAAAGTAACCAAAGCCGTCGGCTCCCATCATCCGGCCCCTGCGCTGCGCTCCGGGGTCCCCTCGCTCCGGGCTTGCTCCCGGGAGGACCGCGCTGCAGGCCCCATCCATGGGGCCTCAGCGCTTGACGGGCATCCATGCCCGTCACCTCCCTTCGCAAGCCCTGCGCTCGGCCTCCTGAAGTCGCAATCTGCGTCGCCTGAACTACCGCGCACTTAGAAGCAAAAGCAAAAGCAAAAGCAAAAGCAAGAGCAAAAGCAAGAGCAACAGCGTTCTTCCAGGTACACCAGGCCGAGGGCAGCCATGCCGGCGATATCCTTATCCAGATGACCGGGCAGAACCTCACCGAATGCATCGGCGGTGTCGGCCGATCACCGAGTTCGCTTTTGATCTTGCTTCTAAACGCGCGGTAGTTCAGGCGACGCAGATTGCGACTTCAGGAGGCCGAGTGGAGGCATTGCGGAGGGAGATGACGGGCATGGATGCCCGTCAAGCGCTGAGGCCCCATGGATGGGGCCTGCAGCGCGTGCTCCCGGGAGCAAGGCCGGAGCGAGGGAACCCCGGAGCGCAGCGTAGGGGCCGAATGATGGGAGCCGACGGTTTTTGGTCCCTTTTTGCCACGACAAAAAGGGACCCGCCGTAAGGGCGGAAAGGTGAGTCGGCGTCGCCATCGCAAACAGACTGTACGCCCGATCAAAACCGGCGCTTAAGCTTTTGAGCTTTTGGGTTGTGCGCTTACACATCAAGCAGACATTCATTCACGATGTTGGCGCCTATTCACCTTTCCGCCCTTCCGGCGGGTTACTTTGGTCGTGGCCAAAGTAACCAAAGCCGTCGGCTCCCATCATCCGGCCCCTGCGCTGCGCTCCGGGGTTCCCTCGCTCCGGGCTTGCTCCCGGGAGGACCGCGCTGCAGGCCCCATCCTGGGGCCCAGCGCTTGACGGACATCCATGCCCGTCACCTCCCTCCGCAAGCCCTGCGCTCGGCCTCCTGAAGTCGCAATCTGCGTCGCCTGAACTACCGCGCACTTAGAAGCAAAAGCAACGGCAAGAGCAACGGCAAGGGGGCTGTCAGAACAGAATTTTCGCCATTAAACAGCGGCATGACTTATCCGGCGATTAGGCCCGCGACCCAAATGCATACCTTCAGGCATAAAAAAATACCGCACTGTCACCAGTGCGGTATTTTTCAGGTGAAGCCTGAACGATCAACGCTCCAGCAGAATCCGCAACATGCGGCGAAGCGGTTCGGCGGCGCCCCACAGCAGCTGGTCACCCACGGTGAACGCGCCCAGGTACTGCGAACCCATGTTCAGCTTGCGCAGGCGGCCAACCGGGATGTTCAGGGTGCCGGTGACCTTGGTCGGGCTCAGCTCCTGCATGCTGATTTCACGCTGGTTCGGCACCAGCTTCACCCAAGGGTTGTGCTGGCTGATCATGCCTTCGATGTCGGCGATCGGCACGTCCTTGTTCAGCTTGATGGTCAGCGCCTGGCTGTGGCAGCGCATGGCGCCGATGCGCACGCAGATGCCGTCTACCGGGATCGGGCTCTTGAAGCGGCCAAGGATCTTGTTGGTTTCGGCCTGGGCCTTCCACTCTTCGCGGCTCTGACCGTTCGGCAGTTCCTTGTCGATCCACGGGATCAGGCTGCCCGCCAGCGGCACACCGAAGTTCTCGGTCGGGAACGCTTCGCTGCGCATGGTCTCGGCAACCTTGCGGTCGATATCGAGGATGGCGCTGGCCGGGTTGGCCAGGTCATCGGCCACTGCGGCGTGGGTAGCACCCATCTGCTTGATCAGCTCGCGCATGTTCTGCGCGCCGGCACCCGAAGCCGCCTGGTAGGTCATGGCGCTCATCCACTCGACCAGACCGGCCTCGAACAGGCCACCCAGGCCCATCAGCATCAGGCTGACGGTGCAGTTGCCACCGATGTAGTTCTTGGTACCGGCGTCCAGCTGCTGGTCGATGACCTTGCGGTTGACCGGATCAAGGATGATCACCGCGTCATCCTGCATACGCAGGGACGAAGCGGCGTCGATCCAGTAACCCTGCCAGCCGGCTTCACGCAGCTTGGGGAAGACCTCGTTGGTGTAGTCGCCGCCCTGGCAGGTCAGGATAACGTCGAGGGTCTTGAGTTCTTCAATCGAATAAGCGTCCTTGAGGGGCGCTGTATCCTTGCCCACGTTCGGACCCTGGCCACCAACATTGGAGGTAGTGAAGAACACCGGCTCGATAAGGTCGAAATCCTGCTCCTCCAGCATCCGCTGCATGAGCACGGAACCGACCATACCGCGCCAACCGATCAGACCTACACGTTTCATCGCAACTACACCTTTGCTAAAAGTGGGCCGCCACCGGGAATTTTGGGGGGCGGGCCAGAGAGATTACAGATTCCGCAGCGCTGCGACTACTGCGTCGCCCATTTCCTGCGTACCAACTTTGCGGCAGCCTTCCGAGAAGATGTCGCCGGTGCGCAGACCCTGGTCCAGAACCAGGCTCACGGCCTTCTCGATCGCCTCGGCGGCAGCCGACTGATTGAAGCTGTAACGCAACATCATCGACACCGACAGGATGGTCGCCAATGGGTTGGCGATGCCAAGGCCTGCGATGTCCGGTGCCGAGCCGTGGCACGGCTCGTACATGCCCTTGTTGTCGGCATCCAGGGACGCCGAAGGCAGCATGCCGATGGAACCGGTCAACATGGAAGCTTCATCCGACAGAATGTCACCGAACATGTTATCAGTCACCATCACGTCGAACTGCTTGGGTGCACGCACCAGCTGCATGGCAGCGTTGTCGACGTACATGTGGCTCAGTTCCACGTCCGGGTAGTCCTTGGCCACGTCCTCGACCACTTCACGCCACAGCTGGCTGGAGGCCAGAACGTTGGCCTTGTCCACCGAGCACAGTTTCTTGCCGCGCACGCGGGCCATGTCGAAGCCGACACGGGCAATACGGCGCACTTCGCTTTCGCTGTACGGCAGAGTGTCGTAGGCCTGGCGTTCGCCGCCTTCCAGCTCGCGCTGGCCGCGCGGGGCACCGAAGTAGATGCCGCCGGTCAGCTCACGGACGATGAGAATGTCCAGGCCCGACACGATTTCCGGCTTCAGCGACGAGGCATCGGCCAGTTGCGGGTAAAGGATGGCCGGGCGCAGGTTGGCGAACAGGCCCAGTTGCGAACGGATCTTCAGCAGGCCGCGCTCCGGGCGGATGTCTCGCTCGATCTTGTCCCACTTCGGCCCGCCCACAGCCCCCAGCAGCACCGCATCGGCCTTGCGCGCACGCTCCAGGGTTTCGTCGGCCAGCGGCACACCGTGCTTGTCGATGGCGGCACCGCCAATCACGTCGTGCGCCAGACTGAAACCGAGCTGGAACTTGTCGTTGGCCAGTTCCAGTACCTTGACCGCTTCGGCCATGATTTCCGGGCCGATACCGTCACCTGGGAGAATCAGAATCTGCTTGCTCATGCTTTCCTCTATCCATTCACGCGGTGTGGCCAAGCGGGCCCCACCGAAAAGTGCTTAACGCTCGGCCCACAACACCAGCACATCGGTGCTGAACGAGCCGTCGGCCTCGATCTGGTAATACTGCCGTACTTCTTCGCCCATGGCTTGCTGCAACTGGCGGATGGCCACGCGCATCGGCTCGGGTGTGCGCATGCGCTCAACCCAGGTGCTCCACTCCAGGCGCAGCGGTTGGCGGGTGTGGCTGCGCACGTGCAGGCCGGCTTCGCTGACCTGCCGCTGCCACTCGGCGGCGGAATAGTCGCGCACATGGCTGGTGTCGCGCAGCACTTCGACCGTTTGCAGGTAAGTGTCGAGCAGCGGGCTGCCCGGCGACATCACGTCGATGAACGCCGCCACACCACCCGGCTTGAGGACCCGGCGCACTTCGCGCAGGGCCAGGCCCAGGTCGCTCCAGTGGTGGGCCGAATAACGGCTGAAGACGAAGTCGAACGAAGCATCGGCGAACGGCAGGCGTTCGGCAGCGCCGCGTTCGGTAATGATATTGCCCAGGCCGCGTTCGGCGGCGGCGCTGGCGACCACGTCGAGCATGGATTGAGAGAGGTCGTAGGCGACCACTTCGTTAACCCGCGGGGCGACGTGGAAGCTGACATGACCGGCACCGCAGCCCAGGTCCAGCACGCGGGCATGGGCCTGCCCTGCCAGCTCGGCCTGCAGCAGGGCGAATTCACTGCCTTGGGCGTGCACGGCGCTGCTGAGGTAGGCGCTGGCCTGTTCGCCGAACTGGCGTTGGACCACATCGGTGTGCTGGGTGCTGGTCATGTCTCGTTCCTTTAGATTTTTGTTGCCTGTGCTGGCCTCTTCGCGGGTAAACCCGCTCCTACAACGACCGCGTAACCCTCTGTAGGAGCGAAGAGGCCGGCACTTTCACCTACGAACTTCAGGCATCACGGAACAGCCAGGGCTGGCTGGCACGGTGCTTGGCTTCGAAGGCCTTGATCGCATCGCTGTCCTGCAGGGTCAGGCCGATATCGTCCAGACCGTTGAGCAGGCAGTGCTTGCGGAACGCATCGATCTCGAAGTGCAGCACCTTGCCATCCGGGCGGGTCACCGCCTGCGCCTGCAGGTCGATGGTCAGCTGGTAGCCCGGGTTGGCTTCGACCTGTTTGAACAGCTCGTCGACTTCCTCATCGCTCAGAATGATCGGCAGCAAGCCGTTCTTGAAGCTGTTATTGAAAAAAATGTCGGCAAAGCTCGGCGCAATGATGCTGCGGAAGCCGTACTCGTCCAGCGCCCAAGGGGCATGCTCACGGCTGGAGCCGCAACCAAAGTTCTCCCGCGCCAGTAACACGCTGGCACCCTGGTAGCGCGCGTGGTTGAGCACGAACTCCTCATTGACCGGGCGCTTGCTATTGTCCTGGTAGGGCTGCCCCACATCCAGGTAACGCCACTCGTCGAACAGGTTCGGGCCAAAGCCGGTGCGCTTGATCGACTTCAAGAACTGCTTGGGGATGATCTGGTCGGTGTCGACGTTGGCACGGTCCAACGGTGCGACGAGGCCAGTGTGCTGGGTAAAGGCTTTCATGCTGCGCTCCCTTGGATCAACTCGCGGACATCGATGAAGTGGCCAGCTACAGCAGCAGCGGCGGCCATGGCCGGACTGACCAGATGGGTACGACCACCGGCGCCCTGACGGCCTTCGAAGTTGCGGTTGGAGGTGGACGCGCAGTGCTCGCCGCTTTCCAGGCGGTCCGGGTTCATCGCCAGGCACATCGAGCAGCCTGGTTCACGCCATTCGAAACCGGCTTCGAGGAAGATCTTGTCCAGGCCTTCACGCTCGGCCTGAGCCTTGACCAGCCCCGAGCCCGGTACGACGATGGCTTGCTTGACACTGGCAGCCACCTTGCGGCCCTTGGCGATTTCCGCCGCTGCGCGCAGGTCCTCGATTCGCGAGTTGGTGCACGAGCCGATGAACACACGGTCGAGCTTGATATCGGTGATCGCCTGGTTGGCGGTCAGCCCCATGTACTTCAAGGCACGCTCGATCGAACCACGCTTGACCAGGTCGGCTTCGGCAGCCGGGTCTGGCACACGCTGGTCGACAGCCAGAACCATTTCGGGCGAAGTGCCCCAGCTGACTTGTGGCTTGATCTGGCTGGCATCCAGTTCCACCACGGTGTCGAATACGGCGTCGTCATCCGACACCAGGTCTTTCCACGATTCGACCGCTTGCTTCCACTGCTCGCCCTTCGGCGCGTACGGACGGCCTTCGACGTAGGCAACGGTGGTGGCATCGGTCGCCACCAGGCCCACGCGGGCACCGGCTTCGATGGACATGTTGCAGATGGTCATGCGGCCTTCCATCGACAATTCGCGGATGGCACTGCCAGCGAACTCCATGGCGTGACCGTTGCCACCGGCGGTGCCGATCTTGCCGATCACGGCCAGCACGATGTCCTTGGCGGTAACGCCGGCCGGCAATTGGCCTTCCACGCGCACCAGCATGTTCTTCATCTTCTTGGCGACCAGGCACTGGGTGGCGAGCACGTGCTCGACCTCGGAGGTGCCGATGCCGTGGGCCAGGGCACCGAAGGCGCCGTGGGTGGAGGTGTGCGAGTCACCGCAGACCACGGTCATGCCCGGCAAGGTGGCGCCCTGCTCCGGGCTGATGACGTGGACGATGCCCTGGCGCTCGTCGTTCATCTTGAATTCGACGATGCCGTATTCGTCACAGTTCTCGTCGAGGGTCTGCACCTGCAGGCGCGACACCTGGTCGACGATCGCCTCGATACCGCCCTTGCGCTCTGGCGTGGTCGGCACGTTGTGGTCCGGCGTGGCGATGTTGGCGTCGATACGCCACGGTTTGCGGTTGGCCAGGCGCAGGCCTTCGAAGGCCTGGGGCGACGTCACTTCGTGGATGATGTGGCGGTCGATGTAGATCAAGGACGAGCCGTCATCACGGCGCTTGACCTCATGGGCTTCCCAGAGTTTGTCGTAGAGCGTTTTGCCAGCCATCAGACTGTTCCTCATCAGCGTCTTTCTATGCCAAAGACCCCTTGGCTTGTACGGACGATGCTAGGGGGTTAGATTGAATAACTCAAATTCATAATTTTTATGCTTTGGATAACCCAAAGGAATACGACACCATGGACCTGGCTAACCTCAGTGCCTTCATCGCCATTGCTGAAACCGGCAGCTTTTCCGGCGCAGCCGAACGCCTGTTCCTGACCCAACCGGCCATCAGCAAACGCATCGCCGGCCTGGAGCAGCAACTGGACGTACGCCTGTTCGACCGCCTGGGGCGCGAGGTGACCCTGACCGAAGCCGGACGTGCCCTGCTGCCGCGGGCCTACCAGATCCTCAACGTCCTTGATGATACCCGACGGGCGCTGACCAATCTGACCGGGGCCGTGAGCGGTCGCCTGACCCTGGCCACCAGCCATCACATCGGCCTGCACCGCCTGCCCCCGTTGTTACGGGTCTTCACCCGCCAGTACCCGGCAGTGGCGCTGGATATTCAGTTCATGGATTCGGAACAGGCCTACGACGAGATTTTGCATGGCCGAGCCGAAATCGCCGTGATCACCCTGGCGCCCGAGCCACACCACTTGGTCAAGGCTGTGCCGGTGTGGGACGACGCCCTGGACTTCGTCGCCGCCCCCGAGCATCCGCTGGCCAGCAACCAGGCGGTCAGCCTGGCTGACGTCGCCCGCCACCCGGCGGTATTCCCCGGTGGCAATACCTTTACCCACCATATTGTCCAGCGCCTGTTCGAAAGCCAGGGCCTGACGCCGAACATCGCCATGAGCACCAACTACCTGGAAACCATCAAGATGATGGTGTCGATCGGTCTGGCCTGGAGCGTACTGCCACGCACCATGCTCGACGAACAAGTTGCACCCATCGCTTTGCCCGGCATACAGCTTTCGCGCCAGCTAGGCTACATTCTGCACACGGAGCGTACGCTATCGAATGCGGCCAGGGCATTCATGGCCCTGCTCGACAGCCACTCAGGGCCCACCTGACCGGTTGTCAGCCAGCTATTCCGATTCCAAGGACACGTCATACGCCACAGGTCTGGTACCGATGCCCAAATCAGCAAACCGCTTTTTGCGCCTGCCGCGAATACCTGCAGCTGATCCCCAGGAGTCCGAGCAGGCCTGGCAGAGCGCCCCGCAACTGCTGGCAGCGCTCAACGGTGCGCACCTGGGTGCCTGGCTATGGGATATCGAAAGCGGCAGGGTCAGTTGGTCGCGGGGTACCCAGGCCCTGTTCGGTTTCGATCCACAGCGGCCACTGCCCGCCGATATCGATTACCTCGACCTGCTGCCCGAGGAGGACCGCGCCCGTACGCGCCAGGTGTTCCAGGCGGTGGTCAACGGCGAGCCAGTGGAACAGGCCATGCGCCACCGTATCCGCTGGCCGGACGGCAGCCTGCACTGGCTGGAGATCAACGGCAGCCTGACCCACGACCCGCACGGCCGACCGCAGATGATCGGTGTGATCCGCGAGATCACCCGTCAGCGCGAGCGGGAAACGGCGCTGATCAATTCGGAAAAGCGCTTCGCCACGCTGTTCCACCTGAGCCCCAACGCCATTTTGCTGACCCGCCGCCACGATGGCATGATCTTCGAGGTCAACCAGCACTTCGAAGACATGTTCGGCTGGCCCGGCAGCCAGGTGATCGGCAAGACCAGCCTGGAACTGGGCCTGTGGGTCAACCCCGAACAGCGCCACCAGATAATCGAGTCGACCCGCGCCAACGGCGGCCCGCTGACGATGGAGGTGCAATTCCGCGCATCCAGTGGCAAGGTGCATGATGGCATCCTGTGTACCCAGGGCATCGAACTGGAAGGCGTGACCTTCCTGATCAGTACATTCGTCGACACCACCGAACGCAAGCGCGCCGAGCAGGCCCTGAAAGACAGCCAGGAGCGCCTGGACCTGGCCCTGGATTCGGCACAACTGGGCACTTGGGACTGGCACATTCCAAGCGGCATGCTCTACGGCTCGGCCCGCGCCGCGCAGCTGCATGGCTTGCCGCCTATCCCCTTTCATGAATCGTTCGATGCATTCTTCGAGGGTGTGCCAGAGCAAGAACGCAACTCGATGCGACAGGCCTACCGTAGCCTGCGCGAAGGGCCTGCCGGCAACTATCAGATCACCTACCGAGTGCAGTTGGAAAACGGCGCTTCACGCTACATCGAAAGCCGCGCTCGGCTGTACCGCGACGACCAGGGCATCCCCCTGCGCATGGCTGGCACCTTGCTCGACATCACCGACCAGGTGGAGCGCGAACAGCGCCTGAGCGCCTCGGAAGAGAAGTTTGCCAGCCTGTTCCAGGTCAGCCCCGACCCGATCTGCGTCACTCGCCAGGATACCGGCCAGTTCATCGAGATCAATCCGGCGTTCACCCAGACCTTCGGCTGGAGCAGCGAGCAGGTGCTTGGGCGTACCGCAGAGGAGATCGGCCTGTGGGCCGAGTCCGTTGAGCGCGCGCAACGTATCGAGCAGGTGATCCGCGAACAGGCGTTGAGCAACGTCGCAGTGATACTCAACCACCGCAATGGCACCCCACTGACCTGCGTGATTTCCAGCCGCCTGATCACCGTCGACGACCAGCCGTGCAGCGTTACCACCCTGCGCGACATCACCCAGCAACAACGCGCAGAAGCAGCGCTGAAGTCCAGCGAGGAGAAGTTCGCCAAGGCCTTCCACTCCAGCCCCGACGCCATCACCATTACCGAACGCCACAGCGGCCGCTACCTGGAAGTCAACGACGGCTTCTGCCGCCTGACCGGCTACAGCACTGCCGACGTGATCGGCCACACGGTGTATGAGATCGGCATCTGGGCCGACGACAAGCAGCGCAGCGCGCTGCTGGCCGAATTGCGCGAGCGCGGCCGGGTACACCACCGCGAGATGCTCGGGCGAAACAAGCGTGGCGATATCCTCACGGTGGAGGTTTCGGTGGAACCGATCACCCTCAACGAAGTGGACTGCCTGCTGCTGACTGCCCGCGACGTCAGCCAGTTGAAGAACGCTCAGGCGCAGATACGCCACCTGGCCTATCACGACCCGCTGACCAACCTGCCCAACCGCGCCTTGCTGATGGACCGCCTGAGCCAGCAGATCGCCCTGCTCAAGCGCCATAACCTGCGTGGCGCCCTGCTGTTCCTCGACCTTGACCACTTCAAGCACATCAACGACTCGCTGGGCCACCCGGTGGGCGACACCGTGCTGAAGATCATCACCGCCCGTCTGGAGGCCAGCGTGCGTCTGGAGGACACCGTAGCGCGCCTGGGGGGCGACGAGTTCGTGGTACTGCTCAGCGGCCTGGAAGGGAGCCGCGAACACGTGGAAGAGAAAGTGCGCGAGCTGGCCGACACCCTGCGCGAACTGCTGGCCGAGCCCATGTCACTGGATGGCCAGCGCCTGCAAGTGACGCCCAGCATCGGCGTGGCGCTGATCCCCGACCACGGCACCACACCGGCTGACCTGCTCAAGCGTGCCGATATCGCCCTGTACCGGGCCAAGGACTCCGGTCGCAACACCACCCAGCTGTTCCACACCACCATGCAGAAGGCCGCCAGCGAGCGCCTGCGCATGGAAAACGACCTGCGCCTGGCCTTGGCCCGTGGCGAACTGGCGCTGCACTTCCAGCCGCAAGTGGATGCCCGCGACAACCGCATCGTCGGCGCCGAAGTACTGCTGCGCTGGCACCACCCGCAACTGGGTCAGCAACCGCCCTCGCAGTTCATCCAGGTACTGGAAGAAAGCGGCCTGATCCTTGAAGTCGGCAGCTGGATTCTCGACGAAGCCTGCGACGCCTGCGCCCGCATGCTCACCGACGGGCTGATCGACGCTGATGATTTCAGCCTGTGTGTGAACATAAGCCCGCGACAATTCCGCCAGAACGACTTTGTCGGGCGGGTGCTGCGCAGCCTGGACGATTATCGCCTGCCGCGGCAGATGCTGACGCTGGAAATCACCGAAGGCATCGTCATCCAGAACCTGGAAGACACCATCAGCAAGATGCGCGAGCTGAAGCGTTACGGCGTGAGTTTTGCCATGGATGACTTCGGCACCGGCTATTCCTCGCTGACTTACCTGAAGCGCCTGCCGGTGGATGCGCTGAAAATCGACCAGAGCTTCGTACGCGACGCCCCTGTCGACCCCAACGACGCAGAGATTGTCCGCGCCATTGTCGCCATGGCGCGCAGTCTGGACCTGGCGGTGATTGCCGAAGGGGTAGAGCTGACCGAACAGCTGGCGTTTCTCGAGCGACTGGGGTGCCATCTGTACCAGGGTTATCTGCACAGCCGGCCATTGCCGTTGCCGGAATTTCGGCAGATGTTGCTGGAGGCGCCGGCAGATTACTGATGGCATGGCTCTCGCGCACCTACGGGACGGCGCGAGAAGCACGAAAAAGGGCACCTCTGGAGGTGCCCTTTTTCATTGCAGTGCGATCAGTTCAGCGCTGGTTTTTCGCCATTGATCGGAATGCGCTTGGCCTTGGCTTCTTCTGGCACGATGCGCAGCAGGTCGATGCTGAGCAGGCCATTGGCCAGGCCGGCGGCCTTCACTTCGATGTGATCAGCCAGGCGGAACGACAGCTTGAAGGCGCGCTGTGCGATACCCTGGTGCAGGTAGGTCACTTCAGCGGCGCTATTGTCGCGCTTGCCACCGGTCACGGTCAGGACACCTTTTTCGACCTGCAGGTCGAGGTCCTCTTCCTGGAAACCGGCTGCAGCAACCACGATGCGGTAGTGGTCATCGCCATGCTTTTCCACGTTATAGGGCGGGTAGCTGCTACCGGCCTCGTTACGTGCCGCGGATTCGAACAGGTCGTTGAAACGGTCGAAACCAACGGAATGGCGGAACAGTGGAGCAAGAGAGAAAGCAGTAGTCATGGTCATAAACTCCTGAGATTCAGCAAGTAAGTCATTACGCGACCCGGCTTCGGCATCGCGTACTCAAAAGATATGGCCGAGGGAAATGCTTTCAAGGGGTAAATAGAAAAAATTTGATTTTTTTGCACGGGGTTTGATGGCCTCTTCGCGGGTGAACCCGCTCCTACGACGGCCTGTGCCCCGCCACCGACCTGAGTCCACCACCGATCCGGCGTAGGAGCGGGTTTACCCGCGAATACGGTAGCGGCGGCAACGCTGAACGGCGGGTGGAGATTGGCCAGCAGGGCCGGCCCTTTCGCGGATAAATCCGCTCCTACGAGGACCTGCGCCCAATCACCGACCTGTGTCCACCACCGACCCGCTCCTACGAGGGCCTGCGCCCAACCACCGACATG
>NZ_JBICMK010000025.1:0-32099 GCF_043106315.1 Pseudomonas sp. FYR_5
ATTCTTTGAAGGCCGCATCACGCCCGAAACGTGCCCTATCGAGATCGTCAATCCCGGTGACGGCAATGTCAGTGACCGCGTCGCCATGGGCGAAATTCCCATGGGGCGATTCCCCGCTGCCAACGTTGAAGTCCGTGGCGCATCTTTTAACATCCGCGTACCCGACAAAACAGTCTGTGGCATCAGCGAAGACAATGCCTTCGTGAAGTTTGACGGTGCCGCTGATGCCAGCGGCGACTATTTCAGCATTGGTACCAGTGCCGGCACGGCAGAAAACATCTCGATTGTCATCAGGGACAGTTCCAAGGCCTCGATCAAACCTGGTGGAACCTCGGTTGATTACCCACTCAACGCGACAGGCCCAACCGACCTCCGGTTCGACGCCTACTACCGTTCCACTGCCAGCACCGTGACGCACGGCCTTGCATCCGCCCAGGTTCGTTACACCGTCGACTATCAATAATTACGCATAAATTCTGTGCAGTCCTTGCACGGTTAAACCATCCAGGCGTAGTTGTGCGTCTGGATGCAGCGAGTTACCCGATGACCAATCCGTCAACATTCACGATACCCGCCCGCGTCGTTGCTTGTGCCTGCCTGACCTTATTGATGCTTACCCTCTCGGTAAGCAGTCATGCCGCCTTGACATTAAACAACACGCGCCTCGTTTTCAACGGCGACAAACGCAGTACATCCGTCGTTGTTCGAAATCCATCGAAAAGCATCTATGCCGTGCAGGCCTGGATAAATACGGACGCCGACGACAATACGACCAGCGTCCCCTTTGCAACGTCCCCACCGCTGTTCAAGATCAACCCGAACAGTGAACAACTTCTAAAGATAATTGGACTGCCCAATACACTGCCGCACGACCGCGAGTCGCTGTTCTTCTTCAACGTGCAGGAGATTCCGCAAGTCAGCAGCGACACGGGCAATCAACTCAACATCGCCTTGCGCACACGCATCAAACTGTTCTATCGGCCGCACACACTCAAGGGTACGCCGACCGATCACCTGAACTCGCTGACATTTTCCTTGAGCGTACGTAACGGGGTGGAGCAGTTGGTGGTCAAGAACCCATCGCCTTTCCACATCACCTTCAACCGCCTGGAGGTGAATGGCCAAGGCCAGCAAACCACCTTGAAAAACACCGCCATGCTGGAACCCTTTGGCGAAAAAGCCTACCCGCTGACCGGCATCACTCGCGCCTCAAGCCTGCAGGCCCGTTTTTCCATCGTCAATGACTACGGTGGCTTCACCGAACCGCTGAGCGCGCCTATTCAACCGGCCAACTAGGGCCTGCCTCGCACGCAAACAGGAATCGTCATCATGGTCCTCCCCCCACTACGCTGGCGCATTATGCGCCGCCAGCGCAGCGCATTGCTGTGCCTGCTGGGTAGCTCCACCTTGCTCTCAGCGCCCTACTCCCAGGCAGACTCCGGGTTCCAGAGCGGCTTCCTGCGCCAAGTGCCTGGCCAACCGCAAGCAGCGAGTGCCTGGTCGCTGAGCATGTTGACCAGCGATCAGGGGCTCGCGCCTGGCCGCTACCGGGTAGAGGTACAGGTCAATCTTGAACCTGCCGGCCAGCATGAGCTGGACTTCCAGCCAGGCCCGGATGGTGAGCTGCAGCCATGCCTGCCAGCCAGGCTGCTTGGCGAATGGGGAATACGCCTGGACGCTCTGGCCAATCCAGAGGATCAGGCGAGTGCCTGCCTGGACTTGCTGACTGTCGTTCCTGGTGCACAAATCGTCTTCACCCCTACGGATCTGCACCTGGCCATCTCGATTCCGCAGATCGCCATGCGCCGGAACACCGCTAACCAGGTCGACCCTTCCCGCTGGGACAGTGGTATCAATGCCGCTTTCATCAACTATCAGGCCTCCACCCTGAACGGCCGCAATCGCTCCTCTGGCCGTTACACCAGCAACGACCTGTACCTGAACAGTGGTATCAACCTGGGCGAATGGCGCCTGCGCAGTACCCAGTCCTGGCGCCAGGGCAGCCAGGGCAAAACGGAATGGACCCGGGCACAGACCTACGCACAGCGCGATATACCGGGTACCCTCGCCAATCTGACGATTGGCGAAACCTTCACGGACAGGGAAGTGTTCCGTTCGGTGCCAATATCAGGCGTGCGCGTGGCCTCGGACATGGGCATGCTGGCCGACAACCAGCGCGGCTATGCCCCGATCATTCGCGGCGTGGCCCAGAGCCGGGCAAAAGTCGAGATCTGGCAGCATGGTTATCCAATCTACTCGACGTACGTCAGCGCCGGCCCCTACGCCATCGACGACCTGAGTACCGCAGGCAGCGGCGAGCTGGAAGTGGTCGTGACCGAGGCCGATGGCCAGGTCCGCCGCTTCATCCAGCCGTACTCGACCATGAGCAATCTGCTGCGCCCAGGCGTATGGCGTTACAGTGCCACGGTCGGGCGCTACAACCCCTCCAGCGACCTCGAGACCCCTCTGCTCTGGCAAGGCACGCTGGCCGTAGGCTCCTACTGGGACACCACCGTTTACGGCGGCTTGATGGCCAGCGAATTCTACCGCGCGGGCAACCTGGGGTTTAGCAAGGACCTGGGCCACCTGGGTGCAGTGGCCTTCGATGTAACGCAGGCGTCCAGCGCAATCGACAATGCCCATGAGCGCGAGGTGCAAGGTTCCAGTTACGCCCTGAAGTATGCCAAGGCCTTCACCACCCAAACCAACCTGCGCTTTGCCGGATATCGCTATTCGACCCAAGGCTACCGTGACTTCGATGAAGTGGTGCGCCAGCGCAGCCAAGACACTACGTTCAGCGGCAGTCGCCGCAGCCGCCTGGAGGCCTCGGTCCACCAGAGCCTGGGCAGGACCAGCTCGCTGACCCTGACGCTGTCGCAACAGGACTACTGGCGCAGCAATGCCACCCAACGGCAATACCAGTTCAACTTCAACACCCAGCATCGGGGTGTAGGCTACAACCTGTTCGCCTCACAATCGTTGACCGACCGTTACGGCAGTGATCGTCAGTTCGGCCTGAGCGTGACGGTACCCTTGCATTTCGGTCACCGCGCCAATGCGACCTTCGACCTGCAGCACAACGCCAACGGCTACAGCCAGCGCGCCACGCTCAGCGGCAGTGACAGCGCGCTGAGCTACAGCACCAGCCTGAGCCGTGACGAACACGCCCGCAAGACAGCGGCACTGTCACTCGGCCATCAGGCGCCCTATGCCAGCGTGAGTGCTGGCTATACCGAAGCCCACAACTACCGCAGCCTGTCATTGAATGCCAGTGGTGCGGTGCTGCTGCATGCTGACGGGCTGGAGTTCGGCCGATACCTGGGAGATACCGCGGCCTTGATCGAAGTCCCTGGCGTGGCCAATGTGGGCCTGCAAAACGCAACAGGTACGCGCACCAATTCACGCGGCTATGCACTTTTGCCCTACCTGCAACCGTACCGGACCAATTCAGTGGTCCTGGAAACCGACCGTCTCGATCCTGATGTGGAAATCGACAACGGCATCGCCCAGGTAGTGCCTCGCCAGGGTGCAGTGGTAAAGCACCGCTTCGAGGCACGCCGCGTTTCACGCCTTGTACTGACCCTGCACGATACCCAGGGTCAACCGCTGCCCTTTGGGGCCCAGGTGCTGGCCGAGAACGGTACCCAACTCGGCATGGTCGGGCAGGCGGGCCTGGTAATGCTCACCAACCCCAGCCAGGAGCAACCGCTGCAGGTGAGTTGGGGCGACCAGCCCAACGCCGGCTGCCGGGTGCATCTCGATGGACTGGACGCTCCCGTCGTCGACGGCTATCGCCAGCAAACCCTGACCTGTATCTAGCAACCTTCACGCGGTGCAGCCTTACCCACGGCCGTACCGCGCCTTTCAGGACCCCCATGAAAAGCATCAACAAGACCCTTCTCCAGGCGCTGCTCGCCACCTTGGCATGGCCGGCTGCAAACGCCATGGCCATGCCGGTAGACCAGACCCGCTGCGAGTTCGAACCGCTGATCAGCGCAAACCTCAAGGTCCATGTCCGCGACCTGAACACCCTTTATGTGCCACGCGATGCGCGGATCGGCACAACGATCGGCACCCCAGAGCTGTTCGAAGCCACTCTCGACCAGAACAACCTTGCCCTCCTGTGCCGGACCTACGGCGAGCGGATAAATTTCAACTTCCAGGCCGCCCGCGGGGTACATCCTCCGCTGCCTGCGGTTGATGGGCGCTTGCTCGACGTCCCCGTCCTCAGGACCAACATTCCAGGCATCGGAGCGATCGTAGAGTTGCTGCACCCCTTTCTCGGTGGCACCGACCAGTTCATCCCCGACAGCAGGCCACCCAGGGTGCCGTTCACGGCCTATTACGAGCAGACCCTGTTGGGCCCGGCCACGCTAGCCACGTTCAGGCACAGGATCACGCTGGTCAAGACCGGCGATCTGCCGCCCGGCGAGCATCAGCTGGATGGCGTACTGGTGACCGGCCATCTGGACTGGGGAGGCTTTGGCAAAGTTCTGGAATACACCCTCAGGGCAATGGTCATCCAGACCCAGTGCGATGCTTCAGCAGACGTCAGTGCCAACCCGGTGGACCTTGGCGAATGGAGCGTCAACGACTTCACCGGCCCAGGCTTCACCACGCCTCCTGCAGCATTCCAGGTCCGCTTGAGCAACTGCCAGGTGGACCCTGACCCGGGTAACGAGACCCTCGCTACCATCGAACTCGATGGCATCAATGGTTCTCGACCGATTGGCCCTGCGGATGAAAACGTGTTCAGCCTGACCGACGACTCCGCAGCCCGTGGCATAGGTATTCAGATGCTGTACAACGGGGTATCGATGCCCCTGAACAAAGAGATCGACCTGGTACCCCTGACGAGCGATAACGTGCCTTTGAATTTTCAGGCTCGCTTCTACCAGACAGAACCCAACAGCAACCTGCGCCCGGGCTTGGCCAAGGGCGCCTTGAACTTCACCATTCGCTACCGCTGAATGCGACGAGGCCGGTCCCTATACCGGCCTCGTCGCCCCCCCCGGTGCCCTTAGCCAGGGGCCGTGCCGGACAGAATGTTCTCTGGGTCATAGTTGTAGCGACAGCGTTCACCGTCCGGGGTCTCGACCCTGAGCAAACGGTTGAGCCCGTCATACGTCAGTACCCGACCCTGCTCATCACTGATCAGGTTGCCATTGTCGTCGTAACACAAATCGATAGCCAGCTGCGGATCGTATTTGACGATCTTGAACAACTCCTCCAGGTCGTGATCGACGTCATAGCTCCCCAGTAGCGCATCAGGCGGAATGATCCGGCTCATTTGTGCCGGATCGCTATTCTTGAATTCGTACAAGGTCCGCTGGAACGACCCGTCCGGGCGGTAGGTGATCACCGAGAGGATGTTGTCCAGGCCATCGAAGCCGAATATCTGCCTGGCAATGGTTTGACCGGAGGGGTCCACGGGCGCTTCAGGGCCATCACAGGTGTATATCTGCAGCCGCCCGCGCCGATCGTACTGGTAAGTCTCATGCCGCAACAGCGTGGCCTGGCTTTCGTCGCTGCCCTTCGGGCGCTCTTTCAGAATGCGGGACTTCAAACAATCGAACTCATCATAGTCCTGTGCCAACGTTTGCACGGTGTCACCAAAATCGAAGGTCCGCAGGATCTCCCTGTCGAATTCATCGTACTCGAGCAGAATTGCCAAAGCACTCCCGGTGCTGGCATCGGTGGTGGTAATGGACGCCATGCGTCCTTGGCGGTCATACCCGAACGTCGACTCCAGCAGCAGTTGCCCGGAAGGCGCACGCTGCAGCCGGTAGCGAGACCTTTTGGGCTCAGGCGCGTGCAGCGTGGTTTTTTCCAGGCGCCCGACATCGTCGAAATCGTAGAGCTGTGTCTGCCCCAGCACATCCACATAGGCACGCAAGCGACTGCGAAAACTGTAGTCGTAGGCCATGCTGAACACTTCACCATCCACCGTACGCGACTCGCGCTTGACCTCGCCGTTGCTCAGGAAATGGCTACGGTCCAATGTGTAACCGGAATTCTCGTCATCCCCAGGCTCTTCGCAATGGGTAAGCCTGGCATTTTTCAGGTCATACTCGTATTTCGCTTCCTTGCCGGAGAGGACCCGAAGGACGGGCTCTTCACCCAACGCTGGCCGGTACTGGTACTCGATCCGGGTACCATCCGGCGCCTGCACCCAATGCGGTTGCCGCTCACCTGGGTCATATTCGAATTTCTGCTCTCGCCCTCCGGTCTTGGCCACGGTTCGCCGCTCAAGGCCATCGAACACCTGTTCGCCCAACAACACGGCGGCGTTTTCGGTGTTACCCACCTTGATGCTGACCGGCAGGTCATTGCGACTGTGCCCGGCATAGGTGCGATAGACCGTGTTGACTCGATCTGCCAGGCGTTCCTCGCGGACACGGTCGAACGCGTCGTAACGATACTCAACCACACGCTGGCCTGTACCGCTTCCTTGAGCTTCCCTGCTCAGCCGGCCAAGCCCATCGTAGTCATTGACCTGCAAGCTGATACTGGTGCTTCCATCCAGGGCAAATCGCTCGATCCGCACCGGCTTCTCGAACAGGTTGTACCACGTCTCGTTGATGCCGCTGACCCGTGAGTGCTCCACCTCACGCCAGGCGCGATGCACCGGACCGTCCTTGCTCGCCACCTGGTCGATTTCCTCGACTTGAGTCGTGCCATCCGGATTCAGGACAGCGTACCTCTGGCCCCAGTCGTCGTAACTGATGTGGCTGGTCAATTCCAGCAAACCATCACCCAGCCAGTCGATTTCGGTTTCCTCGACCAGCTGGTCCAGTTCGTCGTGACGAGCGCGGTAGATAGGCCGCAAAGCACCAGCATACGTTGCGCTGTCCTTGTCTGCGCGCTCTTCGAAGATGGGACGGCTGAGCCCGTCGAGCAGCGTGTGCGTCTCGACTTGCTTCACGTCATAGGCCCATTGCTGGGCCTGCTCGTTGTCGTATGCGCAGAGGAAGTACTTGTAATTGCGTTCCGCTTCGAAAGGCTTGCCTGGCGCCACGACCTCGCGTGTTACCCGACGCAAAGCGTCGTAGTAGTATCGGATTTCGACACCGTTGTCGTCCAGGTTGAGCAGCGGCTCGCCCGTTTCCAGGGAATGTCGCAAGGTGATGGTCTTGGACTCACCGTCAACGCCCACCAGCTTTTCCAACGTCTGCAGTGCACGCTCATCGTCCGGCAGGGAGTAGCCATAATGGGTCAGGGTATCGAACGGGCTGCCCCCATCGACACCGGGGTAACTGACGGTTTGCTGCCTGACTCGCCCATAGCTGAAGCGCTCGGCCGATTCCTCCTGGTAAAGCTTGCTGATTTTTTCCAGGAACGTACCAGGCGTGCTACCTGATTCGCTCAGGGTCTCGCTTTCCAACAAGCGCCAGGGCTGCTTCAGGTAGCTACCCAACGGGGTCAGCGCCCGGTACTGGAACGCCTGGGTCAAGGTGGCGGCCGCCCCGTGCCCTGTCGCTGCGGGTTGCACGGTCCGGGTCTTCAGGTTGCGCACGAAACCGTGCTCATCCCCCTCCTCCTCGGCCGAGTACCAGACATTGGTTTCCAGTACCTGATTCGGCAACAGGCGAGTCAACACGTTGCCGTGGCTATCATAGCGGGTGACTCGCTTCTCTTCTCGCTGCCGGGACGGGTTGCTGATCAGCGACCAACGCTGGGTTTCGTCATGGGGCAGCTGGAAATAAGGCTCCTGGCTCTCGAACTTGCCAGCCTTGTCAGCGTAACGGGTCAAGGCTTGCAACAGCTTGTCACCCTGAGCGGTGGCTTGCTCGGTGAGCAAATGGAAGCGGTTGAATGTACGCGTGATCGTACGCACCGGCTGCCTGCGCACTTCCTGTATCTGAATCGACTTGTAGGTATAGTCCTCCGACACCTCATAGAGATTGTCCAGGCCCTCATCAGACCACGGGATGGTGCTGCCACCGCCGATGAAGTTGTGCGTGCCGGGGTACTCATACCGCACCACTTTCGCCGCCTGACCAAAGCGTGGATCGGTTTCATGGCGGGTAACCCGAGGCAGATTGTCCCGTGCTGCGCTGCGTGGGAACTCATGCCCGGCGTCCTCGTAGAACACGCGCTCCACCCCACCATAGGGTGTTGTGCACTCACGTACGCACAAGTACCCCAACACGTCCTCATAAGTGAAGCGCCAGCGGGCCTGATTGGCCGTGGGCAGGATGATCTCACTGACCCGGTTGTCGCTTTCGCGCAACGTCATCGCATACCGGGCCAGCGGGCCACCATCATCACCACCGGAAGGGTAGCAAAGCAGTTCGACACGGCTGTTGTCGCTGCGTTGCAGCCTCAGCAGCACGTCACTTTCATCCTGGACCTCGCTCAAACGCATGTGACCCTTGCCGAAGGGTAGGTAACTCAGGTGCAACATGTGCCCCAGCGGTGAATGCAGCTCCACGGGCAAAGCGACTTCGCCCTCTCCCGAGCCCATCACTTGCAGCACCTCGACCAACCCTGAGCGGTGCTCCACGCGAAAACGTGCGGCCCCACCGGGCCCAGGGGGATCCTCATACAGATCGAACTGCCGCAGCTTCTGTTCTTTCATTTCCAGTCGCCCGGTAACCGATGACTTACCGGTAATCCTGTACGCTTCACCACTGCTCAATGTCACGATGTGCTTGCGTACTTGTGTCAGTTGCAGGTTCCAGCCCTTGCCGAATCCAGAATCCTCGCCATTCAAAGGGCTGTAGAACAACGCCAGTTCGAAACCTGGGCCTTGCAAATCATTGCCTTGCAATTCGGGCAGCCTGATCGACACAGTGTATTGCCCGGTGCGAGGATCAACGCCGCTTTCTATATAGGAAGAAAAATTAAAGGCATTGGAATGCACTGAAGTGGAAGTGCTCATCACTTGGCTCCATCAAAGAATCGAGACTATTTACGCGCACTGGACCCTACTTCGCCCGCCGGCACACGAATGACCACACAAGATAGCTTGCCTCTGATATTGCCATGATTATAGACATGCTTAATAAGCTCCAATCCCGCTGTCACCGGGTCGCCTTCACGATGCGCATTGAGCTCTTCGATACTCATCCAACCCGTGGTAGTCGGTTGTTTTGTTGTTTTAACGACAAACCTCCAGTCATAGTTACTATCGTTGCAGCCATCGGACTTAAACGTCACCGTTGTCGTTGAGGGTACATTATTGAATTTGAAGTAGCTAATCGTATCATTCTTACAGTTGGTGTTTGACAAGTTGTAGGGTGCAGGCATACCCGCCACCCCCACGACCGTACATTGCTTGCCACTGGGTAGCCCTGCTTCCATATTCTCGGCGAGCTGAATCGTACCTGGACGAACTGGCTCAGTCGCTGCCTGGCCCACACTGTGGAAGCCGGAAAACATACCGATCACAAGGGCTGCCATGCAATAACGTTTCATACGTGCTCTCCTTCTTGGTAATTACTAAGCCGGGTAATCGAAGTTTGTCTGCCCGTCGGTCGCGAGGGGACCGTGTGGACCAGAATATTACGATCACCGATGGTGTCAGCGGGCAGATAATCGATCTGGATAATATGCAAATTAGCGTGAGCATCGCGCAACTGAACGCGTAACGGTTTACTCAGCTTCTCAAAGAGAGCCCTATGATCGCTTGTACGATTAAAAGGCAGATCCCGCCGACGGTAATTGACAATTGCCAAAAGACCGGGCTGGTACACCGAGCTGACTTCACGTTCGACACCATCGATCAAAGGCTTCGAATCGGGATCAAAGGAAACAAACTTCGGCAGCGGCTCGTTGTAGCCCTGAAAAACATACCCGGTATAACTGCGGTAGTACTCTTCTGGAAAAGAACTTTCCCAGCGCACCATCGAGGTATTCACATCCCTGTCGTTATCACTTTCCTTGGCCTTGACGAATTCGGCGGTATAGAAGGTCCCGTGGTTGTAGCTCAACATCCAGTAATCGTCGGTTTCCGGGTGCAGGTCGAAATCTTCGTGCTCCGGTTCTGTCGAGCCCGAATTACCACCGCCACCCGCCGCCCGTGTGCGGGTAAATGTGTAGTCTGTGGATTTGTAGGCGTCCGGCGTGTGTACCTTGACCTCGATCTCGGCATTCTGATGACGGGTGTCGTTCGAGTAGAACCATCGCCCGGTCCTTGCCTGGAAACCGGCGTAAAAAACTTCCGACGTAGAGGCTCCGCGGCGGTGCAAGAACATCTGCAGGCGGATGGTTCGGTCCTCCGCACCTCGTGGCGCTGCGGGCTGCGGCCCCTGCCCTTCAGTCGCCATGAGACTTTCATTGGCGCGGATGAAATCGTTCGGCTTCAGGTTTGTGCGCCAGACATTGCCAGAGCCCGAGTCAATCCCATCCCCGCACAGAAAAGGAATCTTCATCCCCGACCTGTCGAACAGCGCGATGGAGGCTATCTCGTCCAGACTCAGTTTGTAGTCCTGGCCATTCGCCTGCATGGTTTCGACGGTGACCTCGAGTTCCAGTTGTTGGTAACCATTGGAACCCACAGTGCCGATCACACCGTCAGGGCTCTTGCCGACCGTGAGGGCAAAGCGCTGCAGATCCACCCAGCCGCTGATGGCTTTGACCGCGGTCTCTTTCACCACGCTGTAGCCCGCCGCGAACACGACACCGTTGCGCACCACTTCACAGGTCACTACGTTGGGTTGCGAAACAGCAAGCTCAGAAGCCCGGAAATGGCCCGATGGCGAGACGCTGCCCGGCCCTGCCAGCATCCGCCAACGCCGCGCTTCGTTGGGCATGATACGGTTCACCTCGCTCAGCTGGGTGACCTCACCGTGGCCGAGCCTGGGTACGAAAGGTGGGTCAACCGAAACCAGTGGCTGGTTGTTCACCAGGACAAGCGCGTTGTAGCCCTTTGCCGTTGAACCGGCCTGCAATCGTTGCACGCCCAGAATCCGCCGGCCGGCTTGCTGATCAGGCACAAAGCGCGAGCGCCCATTGCCCAGGCTGGCTATCTGGCCCAGCGGCTGCCCGAGCATTTCAAAGCTGACGTTGCCTTTACCTGCATTCCACAGGTCGATCCCGTTCGCACTCTCTTGCGGGCGATATGCGCCGAAGGCAGGCATCGCCAGCACTGGCTCGGAGATCACCAGCGCGCGGGCGGCGGCATGGTAAGTCTCCTCACCCTGCTTGTATTCAGCTTTGATGATGAATGTCTGCACTTCTTGCCCGATCACTTCCGGTGACGGGGCCGTAAAAAGGCCATTTCCATCGATCGAACCATGCCCTGCGTCATCATGGCTTTGCGGGTTGATCACCGACCAGGCGCTGGCAGTGATTACCTGATCCTTGCCGTCGTACAGCCGGAACTGCTGCGTCTTGCCGGCCGTCACCACGGTGCCCAAGGTCGGTTTCACCGTCAGCTGCGTGCGCAACGGGTCGATATTGCCGAACATGACGCGGTCCAGCGGCGTACTGTCCACCTTCTTGACAAAGGCATTGAGCTCAGGGAACAGCAGTCGGGCGAGCAGCTCCAGGCCGTCGTCGGAGGCATGGCCAAGCATGTCCTTGTTCAGCACCAGCGTTGCCGAGTAACCGCCGTCGGGCAACAGATACGGGTAGCTTGTGCCTGGCGGCTGACCATCGAGCAGGCTATCGCGCAGGCGGATGAACACCAGCACTGCGCCATCGCCGTAGTTGACGGCATCGCGTACTCGCGCACCAGGTGCCGCCTGGGTGCGCAGGATGAAGCCTGTAGGTGTCAGCGGGCCATAACCGGAAAAGTCCACGGTGCCCAGCTCGAACCTGGCGCAACGGCCAGGCATCTCACCCATCCAGGCTTGCAGTGCGTCGATCAGTTGCTGAGCGAGGTCGGGTTTATCGTCGAACAGGTTGCTGGTGAACCGCCCCCCCTTGGCAAGGTTGAGCGCAACGAGGCCGTACGGGTGAACCTCACCGCGCACGGTCTCCAGGTCGACCTCCATCTGCAGCCAGTACCCCGACGCCTCGGTGATCTCGACGCTGCTGACCAACTTGCCACTGTTGTTCACCGTACCTTTGATGATGTTCATGGTCAGGGTTGCTTTGGCATCGCTCGTCGACGCATTGCTGAACGACAGCAAGGGCGTACCGAACTCCAGCGCCTCAACGCTCACGGCCTCCTTCACCCCCACGCCTTCGAACGTGTGACTGAAAGGCGGGAGGTAGCGGTTTTCCTTGAAGCGCGTCAGGTATTGCTGCTCCAGCAAGCGGTTGAGCCGGTCACGGCTATAGACAGCAACCGCCCCCCAGCCTAGCGTTACTGAGCCCTTTTTCATGAGCTCGAGCAGTTCTTCCAGTGAATTGGACATGGTCTCAACCTCCAATGGATGGTGATGTGGCCACACGCAGGCCTGTCGGGCTGGCAGCGCGCCGTGCAGCGTCGAAGTGCAAGGAAAGGGGCAGCGGTAGAATGAGGTGGCCTTCGAGGATGAAGACAGAACCTGGAATCGCCCATTTGGCGGTAATCAGCGCGAAACGCGCATCGGCGTCGGCAGATGCAGGGGAATAGCGGCCAGTGGCCTCATCGATCTCGCCAGTCCCTGCAATTGGCAATGCCCACTGAGTGTCTGGCTGGCCTACCCCATCGAACATACCTGTCAACTGCAGGTCGCCATCGGGCAACTGCTTGACGTCGATCACCAGTTCAGGCCGCCGCTGGCGTACCAGCACATAGATTGAACGCGACTCGCTGGTCTCCCGGTTCTGTACCTTGACCTGATCGAGCACGTAGGCCACGTTGGCATCCACCTTACTGCCTGCGGTATAGGTGCAACGCCTGCCATCGCCCTCAGCGACGACCGAGCCCCGTCCTTCTTCGCCATCATCGACCACAGACCAGTCGAGGTCTCCGGTCTGCGCACCCGCCGTGAGGGTCAGTGTGTCGTCGAAGTAGCAGACCCGGATCAGTGGATTGACCGTCAATGTTGCGGGCGCCACAGAGGCCATGCTGATGGCCTGCTTGTTGGTACCCGGGTCGGTGGCGATGATCCGGACCCGCACGGGTTTCCCCGCCATGGCGTGCGCAGGCGGTGCCCGGTATTCACCGCTGGCGGGGTCGATGCGCCCCAGATCACCGACAGTGCCTGGCAAAGCCTCCAGGGACCATGTCAGCCCTTCACGCGGCGGTTCAACGCTGAACGTATGCCGCTGCCCGGGTGCCAGCGTCACGGGGCGATCGACGATGCGCATGCCGGCCGTGCCATAGCCGCTGGCGAACACGGCCATTCCATCGGGTAACTGGAAGTCGAACGGTACAAGGCGCTTGCCGTCTACCAACGACAGACCGGCCATCACCTGTTCCGGGATCATCGCGGTCAACTCCCTGGCCAGCCCTTCAAGTACCGCCTGCTTGACCAGGAAGGCGACAAACGCATAAATCTCCTCTCGCAGTGCCGGTGGCGTGTCGCTGGGCAGGCCACTGACCTCCGTCACTTCGGCCGCCTGCCACGGCCACAAAACCTGCCCTAGCAACATACAGCCAGCGCTTTCCTCAGGTGATGCAGGCGCATTCAGGGTGAACACGGTTTGCAGGTCGAACTGGAACGTTGCCGTTCGGCTGTACAGAGGACCCGTTGGCTTGGGCTTGTAGGTGAAGGTCAGCGTGCAATAGGACTTCCAGTGCTGGCGGACCTCATCGTGTTCGAAGGTGACACTCAGAAGGGGCTGGAAATCCGCCAGGGCAGCCCGCCCCTGATCGCCGGCCGGCGCCCCTGCGTTTACGGCAATTTTGAAACCCTCGCAGGCAAACTGATACTTGTCGCTCTCGTAAGTGCTGGGGTACACCTCCAACAGGCCGGCCGTGGCATCCAGCCGCTGCAAGTTATTGTCTTCATCGAACCGGGCATCGAACGCGCCACCCTCGAGCATCTGCGCCAGGCCCGTGGCGTAAGCTGCACGGTGCAGGAAGCGCGACGTCAGCAACAGTGCGCTGTCGACCGGTTGCGCAAGATCATCGGGGAGCAGGAACGGGTAATCGGACTGCTCACCGGGCAGGTTGCCCACAGAGCCATTGTTGATACCCGCGAATACCACCAGTGCGGACTTGCCGTCGGCTTTGCTGACGTGGGTGCGTACTTCACTGTGCCGAACCGCCAGGTAGGGGTTGCCAGACAGCGCCTTGAAGTCAACCAAGGGATAAACCTGCCGGGCGCTGCCCAACCCGCTGAGCACTTCCTTGAAGAATCGCCCGGCGGCCTGCCGCTGTGGCAAACCACCGCCCAGGTCCAGCTCGGTATCCGTGCCTTCACGCAGGTCGGCGCTCACGCCCTGGGCATCGGTGCTCAGCAGCAGTTTCTGAGTGACCGGCAACGGGTCGAGCAGGTCGTGAACCGACAGGCTCAGCAGCCCCTCGGTCTTGTCCATGACCAGATGGCTCCCGCCTTCCAAGGCCAGGCTTTGCCAGACCTTGGGCGACGTGTAGTTCGCTTGCATATCCACCAGTGCGGGCGGCCCCATGCGGTAGCCCGTCAGGATGTGGGTGACATCGGAATTTGGCATGGCGATCTCACCTTCGATATCGCCCAGGGCACTGTCCGGTTGGCTGCAATGTGCCAACGCGAGCAGGTCGTTGATGGCCTCGGGACGCGTGGCGAACGTCAGGTCCCAGTTCAGGTGCTTGTGGTTGTGCTTCATCCAGGCCGTGATGACCGAGAGGTAATTGGTAGGCATGATGTGGCCCCGCTCAACTGGAGTGCTGAAAGGTATGGGTTTAGGTGAACGCCGGTTGACTACCTGCGCGTTGCCCGTTGCGCTGCCTGCTCAAGGGCCTGATAGGCTTGACTGTGCTGCCCCAGCGGCAGCGGCAGCACGATGAAGCCCTCGAGCGTGATGGGTGAGTCGGGGGAGAGCCTCCAGACGGCGCCAACCACGCAGAAATGTGCGGGGCTTGCGGCGTCGGCCTGGTAGTAAGGCTTGCCGTCTTCATCGATATCGATCTGCCCCGGGCCATGCACCACCGTCAACTGGTCGACACGTGACTCCCCGCTGAAATGGATCGACAGCCAGACCCTGGCGTGTTGTTCATCGCGCTTGTCCACCACCACATCAGAGGGACGTTTCAGGGTCATCTGGGTAACGATGCACAGCGTCCGGTGCTCATCGGTCAAGCTGTTACGGACCTCGACTTCTTCGACGATGAATGACTTGTCGGGCAGGTTCTCGCCGGGGATATAGCGATTGGTCGTGCCCGATTCCTGCGCCAGCCTGCCATGGGGTGAAGCGCCGAGGATGCGCCATTGCAGCGGTCCTTCAACGACACTGTCCGCCTTGAGGCTGACCCCCTCGTCGCCCACCTGGCAGACCGACAGCAATGGGCTGACCTGCAGTGCGTTCTTGACCACCGTGAGCAGGGCCGAACTGGCAAAGCTTGAGCCTGGAACAGTGGCAGTGACACGCACCCGGGTAAATTCACCTTCGATGCCCGCAGCCCCGGGCGCCAGATACAGGCCATGGGTGTGCTGGTCGAAATGGCCCGGGTCATCCGTGGAGCCCTCTACCGACTCGACCGACCAGGTTACGTTGGCTTGCGCCGGGACGGTGGCAAGCTGCAACGTGCTGCCGTGGGTCACGATTTTTTCCAGGGGGGTGACGGCGAACGTGGTCAGCTGTGGAGCGACGCTGCCAAAACAGGCAATGTCGCGGGGCATGTGCCGCTCGCCTGCGAGTATCGCGCCACCAAAGTTCAGCTTGATGGTCTTATCGATCAATTCCTCCATGTACAGGTCTGAACGAAGGTCCTTGGCGAGTGCGGCTCTTGCTGCGGCAAGGGGGCCGCGATCGGTGCTCAGCGAGACAAATGAAACATTCGGCGCTGCAACTCCCCAAAGTACATGAAAAAGGCTCAACGCGCTGATCTGATCTTCGTAGGGGTCCCCTTCAAATTTAAACGAACCGTCCTGTTTGGGGTATATTTTGTGCTTATACTCTTCAAGTTTCAACGTAGCGCCTTGCAGGTCTTGTATCTGCCAACTGGCTGTTATTTCCACATTGATTTCAGCATGCCAGAGCCCCACGCACGCGTGCCCCCACGTCCAGGACTGCGGCGTGGCGACGATTTCTTCATAGCGGGTAAAATCCGCAGTAGCTGTATGAACGGTCACCAGTTCCATGGACACACGCTCCCCTGACACACGAAACTTCAGCACATCCTTGAGCGGCAGCTCATCGGTAATTAAATCGATGTACGCCCGGCAATCAACACTACCGCGCCAGTATGCCTCATGGTAAGGCTCAACATGACTTGCTGTCTCTGAGGGTATTACACCTGCAATGGCAGTCGCTGTCAGATCACCGTTTTCTGCACGTTCAAATTTAAATTCAACATTCGTGAAAAACTCCAATGGCAGTTTGCTTAACACGGTAGCCAACGCCACCCAGGCCTTATCAAGCAGTACCGTCGCCGAGTAATCACCGTTGTCATCGGGAATCAAGTAACGGTATTCCGGGCCAGGCATATTCTGCGGCCCGTTACTGGGCCCCATGGCGACCAACCCCACGAGCGCACCGTCCACGTCATCGGCGTCATCGCTCTCCATCGGGGCCAGGGCGACCGAGGGGTTACGCTGGGTACGCAGGATGAACGACTCGGGCCGCATCAGGTCATTTTCGCCATGTTCGATGCTGCCGAATGACCAGACGCGTTGATGGTCCGGCAACCCGCGGAACAGCTCCTTGAAGAAGTCCCCCCCCAGCTCGCGAACGCGCCTGGAATCCGAGAAGGTCACCACAAAGTCATCACTGTTGTGCAAGTCCAGCGTCAATGCGCCGTTGTCGGCGACATAGCCAGGCACGTCGGACAGTTCCAGGCGCAGACGCAGCTCTGGCCCGACCAGAGGTTCTATCCGATCGATCCGCTGTGGGTACCAATGGGCCCCCACCTGCTTCAGCCCTACCTGGTTGCCGCCGAGTATTTTCATACGCAGGCTGGCACGCGAACCGGTGATATCGGCATTATCGAATGACAACCGCGGGTGATCCAGAACAAAGTTCTGCATATAAACCTTGTAACCATTGTCCGGCGCCGTCTCACCGCTGATAGGGTCCAGGTAAGAGCTGGTCTTGAAGCGCCGTATATATTCCTGGGTCAACAAAGCGTCCGCCTTGTCCTTCTGGATAGCGAAAATCGTATTCCACCCCAACATCCGGTAGTCAGACTGCAACCACTCCAGCAAATCCTGTTTCGAATTGCTCGACATAAATCACCTCACATTTACACACACGCAGGCGCGTCTGTTTAAGAAACCAGCTTAAGATCAACGATTGGAAATGCCCGCCAGGTTTCGCCGTCATCGAAACTTGCAGATACGCTCAACCTGAAATCCCTGCCCAATTCCAAGTTTCCGAGAAACTGTTTGGGCAGGTAGGCTTCAATAACGCCATCAGAATATTCGTCGTATGTCACCGCCTCGGTGGGGGGACGCAGAATATGCGTGACATTCTGGCCAGATTTCGAACGGCCTTGCGCCTCGATACCCAGCAATTGCCCTTCTGCCATGAACGTCCAAAAAGGCAGCGTGCACAAAGCGCCATTCACTGGAACTTCGTGCAGTTTCAATTCCCGGTTCTCGGCACCTTCGACCTGAATTATCGGGTAGCTGCGCTGATCGAAATCGCTTACCCGCAGCTCGAACTTTTCTGATGTGCGTGGCGTTTCGCCGGCGCGGGTGACGGTGTAGTACACCCACAGACGTCTACCCAGATTGGCGGCCATGGCCGACCGCGGCACCGTGAACAGGCGTGTGTCACCTGACGGCGGCCGGGGAACGATGGCTGCCCCCGTGCTGCCGTGCCCTTCCCAATGCAGGTTGACGGTCGGCGCAGGCTCCGCGCCATCACCCAGCTCGGCCTCTGCCGGGATTCGCACTTCGGCGCCACACTCCAGCTTGCTTGGATGGACCACGCCCTGGTACGACGCGTCACCGTCTTCCTGCGTGGCGTCCGGGATTATCGGTAAAGGCAGGTAAAGCTTGCGCTGCAAGACCAGATCCAGCACTTGGGAGCGCATCTGCACGCCCTGACGCGAAAATTCATAGCTGAACGCGAACCGCTTGCCGCGGTTGACCTCGCTCTGCAGCCACTCCCGCTCCAGGTGAAAGGTCAAGCGTTTGCTGTCCACCGAACTCACATCCACACGCAGGCTGCGCAGCGTCACCTCCGGCCCTACGGCATAGAGCACCAGGGAATCGCCCAATTCCAGCTCCGGATAGGGTTCCACCTCTACCAGAAGGCCGGCGCGATAGGTTTCGTCATCAGGATCCAGCGCGCCATCCGTCGCCCCTGGGATACGCGGCGCCGCCAGCAAAGGTGCCGGCGGTGGGTCGCCGGCGGCGGGCGAAACGATGTCGAAGCGCTGCACTGGCGACCGGCTGCTGGTGCCATCGGCGAATTCGATGCGATAGTGCAAAAAGGCGAACCCGCCGATATACATGAAGACCACGCCGATATCCAGGTGCCACAGCAGTGGTCGGCCAGGATCAGACTCCTGCACTTCCAGTACTTGCTCGAACGGCTCACCTGGCAAGGACTCGTTGAACCAGGGCTCCCAACTCAGGAAAACCTTGTCACCTTTGGCCATGGCGGCATAGGGCGCTGTTGCCAGCAATATGCCTTCGGGATTGAGCAGGTTGACGTCGATCACCCCCTCATGGGCATCTTGCAAGTGGGCGACCGGCAAAGCCCATATGCCTTCAGCGGGCCGGTCAACGAAGAAGAAACGACGCTTGGACTCAGGCCCCACAGGATTGCCGGCGTTATCCAGACGCGTGAACGAATAGAACACCTGGCCACCGCGCAAGGCGGTGACGAGTGCGTTATCGATCAGGATCTCCCCGCGGCCGGCATCCAGGCTCAATACTTCGCGTTCGCCAAAGAGGTCCTCGGCACTGTTGTCGGCCTTGCACCCCCGCCAGTTGATATATACCAGGTCGTGCTCGGCAATGCCGGGATAGCTAATCCAAGTCATCAGATCGGCACTGCCAAGCGCGTCCAGATCGACAGAGTTCATACGTTCATTAAGGTGTGAAACGTCTGGCATGTCCATGTATGAATATCTCCGCCTTGCACATGTCCGATTCGAGAGTTGGCATAGATATAACACCGCCCCTGAACCTGAACACCTAGCAAAACTGACAGGTGTCAACACACGAAACTTCCACTACTGTCGACACGTATTCGGCACGCGCAGCCCCTGACTTACAGCGCCCGCCCCCTGACAAGCAGAGTGAGAACGTTCATTATGAGTACGGAATCTTCACTGCATTCCAACGCCCTTAACTTCATGAGTTTCATGGAGAGCGGTGTCGACAGCCGCACCGGACAATACACACTGTCCATAAAACTTCCCGAGTTGGGCGCCAATTACTTCTCCGGCCCCGAACTTGAACTCAGCCTAAACTTCAACCCGCTCAATACGATTGATTCGGGTTGGGGGCGGGGATGGAATCTGTCACTGACGCAGTTCGCACCGCACACACAGGTCATCACCACCTACAGCGGTGAATCATTCAAAGTGACCGGTAGTTCGGGCTCACGCTTGCAAATGCAGGAGCAACGGCTGGCGCACTTTCACTTTTACCGCGAACCTGCCGGGCCAGGCGGCAACGCGCGCTATCGCGTGGTGCACCGTTCAGGCCTGGTGGAAATCCTCGAAGAAATG
This sequence comes from Pseudomonas sp. FYR_5, assembly GCF_043106315.1. NCBI lineage: Bacteria > Pseudomonadati > Pseudomonadota > Gammaproteobacteria > Pseudomonadales > Pseudomonadaceae > Pseudomonas > Pseudomonas sp. FYR_5. The sequence continues at coordinate 19,652 of NZ_JBICMK010000025.1, forward strand.
GGTAGCGCGATCGGGCGTATCGCCCTGCCCGTGGAGATCTACTCGGCCACGGGGCACAGGATCGACCTCCAGTACCAACCGTTCAACTCGTCTTACATGATGCTCTGCTCAATCAGCGACGAGCGTGAGGAGATCCTGCTGGAAATCGAACGCGACGATGGCCGCATCGAATTGCGCGAGCGCCCTTATCAGGGTGACAACGGCCAGCCCGTAGCCCTTTATGCGATGAACCTGATCAATACTGACTGGGTCACATCGATCGTTCTGCCAACCCGTGAGCTGGCCAGCTGGCGCCTGGATTACGCCCTGGTGAACGGGCTGTTGTGCGTGAGCAAGGTCGAGCCCCCGACCGGTGCCCGTGAATATCTCTATTACCAGGACCGTGGCCATCTGTTCCCCGGTGACGCCCGGCCCCCCCTGCCGCGCGTGACGCGGCACGTCATCGAACCGCGCGGTGGCCAACCTGCGTTCCAGCGAACCTATACCTACCCGGGCTCGAACAACTTTCTGGGTTACGGCGCCGGGATCGGTTGGTCTGACAACGGGCTGGACAACCTCTACGAGTCGAAACGGTACGACTTTGAGTATCAAACGGTCGAAACCTTGCGCGACCACAATGGCACAGCACTGCGCGACATCACACGCACCTTCAACCGCTTCCATCTGCTGACCTCGACCAGAACCGTGCAGAACAACTGCGTACATGAAGTCACCATGCAGTACAACATCAAGGACGCCCCCTTCGATCAACAGGTGTCGACCCTGCAAATGCCGATCAGGGAGCAGACACGCTGGTCGCTGGCGGACAACATCACGCGTAGCCGCCTTGAAACCGTCGAAACCACCTACGATACATCGGGCAACATCATCTGGCGCAAACTCGCCAACGGCGTGACCGAGACCCAAAAGTGGTATGGCACTGAAGCGGAAGATGGCTATCCCGGTGATGCCAATGGTTTCGTTCGTCACCTGAAGAGCAAAACCACCACCCCGGCGAGCAGCGGCCGGGGGCAAGCCCCTGTTCTCACTCAGCACTACCGCTACAAGGCGCTGGCGCCACTGGCAGGCAACGCCATCACCCTCAACCCGATGATTGTCGAGCACAGTGAAACCCTGACGCATGCGCACGATCCGGCGCACCCCCTGGAAGAGAAAATTTACTATTACCTCGATGCGCCCAAGTCCAGCCTGCGGCATGGCCGTCGCTATCAGGAGGTGGTGAAACGCAACAAGCTGGAAACCACCACCCAGTACCAGTTCAATTCACTGCTAGACCCTCTGGGCGGCCATCAGGTACTGGAAACCCGCAAGACCCTCTTTGGTTACGACGGCGCGCAACGGTCCACCGTTCAACGGCGCTCGCTGCTGCATGGCGAGAAGCTCTACGAACTCAACGAGAACGGGGTTCACACACAATGGGCGTACGACGCCCTGCGGCGAGTCACCGAGGAAAAGGTATCGCCAGAGACACCGTTCGAGGCCAAAAAACGCTACGACTACCAACTCTGTGCCAGCGATGCGGACATTGCCCGCGCCCGAGTCACCAACGCTCGCGGCATCACCACCGAAACCGAGCTGGACGGCCTCGGACGGCCGACCCGGGAGAGCCGTGACAACGTGCTCGAGGCGAGGCCGGGCGCTTTCTACGAAATCCTGGCCATCCAGTACGATGCGTACGGCAACCGGATACAGGAGAGCGTTACCGACTGGCTGCAAGCCCAGCAGTACCTGCACCTGGTAACAAAAACGCGGTACGACGACTGGGGCGAGCAATGCTGCACCATCGGCCCGGATGACGTGGAGCAGCACAACGTACTGGACCCGATCGGCAACGCCGATCACCAGGGCGCCATTCGCTACAGCTGGCGAGAAGGCGGGAGACTGGAATCCCGAACCCAGGTGCAGAACCGCAACGGCAGGAACGTCCGATCCATCCGCCAGGCACGGGCCATCAGTGGCAAGACCGAGACCTGGCTCAACCTGTTCAACAAGCCGGTACTGCGCAAGCGCCTGGATGCGTTGGGGGAGCTGATTGGCGAACGCCGCTACAGCTATGACGGCCTCGGACGCACGCTCACCGAAACGGATGAGCGCAACCACACCACTGCATTCAGCTACGACGCCTGGGGCCGGATGCTCACGACCGAGCAACCGAATAAAACCCTGCTCACCCGCACCTACGCCGAACACTCTGCCGAAGACCTGCCGACCCGCCTGGTGGTGACCCCGGCGAATGTGCAGTTGCCCGCCCGCCAGATCGGTGCGCAGTACTTCGACGGCCTGGACCGCCTGATAGGGACCACCACCGGTGACCGGACGGAGTACTTCCTGTTCCGCGACGGTGAATCGATACCGCGCCAACGCATCAACCCCGCTGGCGAGACCATCGAGCAGGACTACAACCTGCAGCTGACCAATGAGCCGATCAGCAACACCGCGCCCGAGGACCACGCCAGCTTCGCCTACGACCCTGTCAGCGCCCGATTGCTGAGCGACGACAACCGACAATGCGCACGGCGCTTCGAATACAACAAAGCCAATCAGCTGACCGCCGAACACTGGGAGGACAAGCGCGACGGCAAGACCTGGAGCCGCATTCATAGCAGCACCTTGCAGGATCGTCTGAAGAACACCCACGAACCCTACGGTGAAGACACCACCCATGAATACGACGCCCAGGGCCGCCTGGTCTCAACCCTTCAGGGGCAGCTGCAGGCCGAGTTCAAATACGATGATCTGGGCCGCATAGAACTCATCACAAGCCATGACCGAGCCAGCGCACAGGCCCTGGAAACCAAGATCGAGTACGACGACCAGGACCGTGAAGTCAAACGCACCTGGCGTCAGCCCGGGCAGCCAGAACGCACACAGGAAACCGTCTGGGACAAGGATGACCTCCTGCTCAGCCGCACCCTGCAGGTCGGCGGAGTATCGCGACTGGTCGAAAAGTTCGGTTACGACAGCCATGCACGCCTGAACATGTACAACAGCACAGGGCCGGACCAACCTCGCGATGCGCTGGGCCGCAGCATCGCCATGCAGGTGTTCAACTTCGATGCCTACAACAACATCGAGTTGACCGTCACTTCCTTCACAGGTGGGCCGGCCGCTGAACGCGCCACGTTCATTCATGCCGAACGCGACCCCTGCCAGCTACAGCGTATCGAGTACACACCGCCGCGCACCGCGCCCAATCCTGAGTTCAGCTACGATGCCAATGGCAACCTGACCCGAGACGAGCAAGCCCGGCCAATTCGCTACGACAGCCAGAACCGGTTGCTGGGCCTCAACGACAGCGGCGCCCCGGACACCTATGGCTACGACGCAGGCGGCTTGCTGGTCAGCAGGCCCGAGGCCGGCGAGCGCACGCTGCTGCTGCATGACGGCCAGCGTTTGCGCATGGCCGTGCGTGACAGCCTGCAAACCCTGTACCTGCATCATGACGAACAAGCGCTGGGCCAGCAGCAGAAAGGCACTGGTGCGCAATCGCCCCTGCTGCTGCACACCAGTGCCAGCCACAGCGTGATCGCCGAGAGCCAGGCCGGCAGCACGCGCGCCGTCCGTTATACCGCCTATGGCGAGCGGCACGCCGACGATCCACTGCTCGGCACCCTGGGCTACAACGGCGAAGCGCTCGATCCCGACAGCGGCTGGTACCTGCTCGGTAGTGGCTACCGCGCCTACAACCCGGTGCTGATGCGCTTTCACAGCCCCGACGCACTCAGCCCCTTCGGCGCGGGGGGGCTGAACTACTACGGCTATTGCCAAGGCAACCCGATAACCTTCCGCGACCCGACCGGGCATTACAGCATCGGCTATAGCGGGCAAAGCCGATCGCTGGCAGACCTGAATAGCTACAGCATCTGGCGGGGCAAGGCCTTAGGTGCGATCGGCTGGACGGGGATAGGCCTGGGCATACTCTTCGCCGCAGTTGCCTCCGTGGCCGCCGTCGTGGTGACAGGTGGCGTAGCTGCGCCGGCAATCGCGGCTGCCTGGGCAGCCGCCGGTGGCGGCATCAGTGGCGCGGGTGCGGCACTTTCGGCAGGTGTCGGGGCAATTGCCAGCGTATCGCTCGCCGTCGGCATCAAGTTGGCGGCCACGGTGGCTACAGCCACGTTGTCAGTCACCGGTACGGCGCTACAAACGGAAGCGATACTTTCGGGGCATGAAAAGCGGAACAATATTGGGACAATCCTGAATTACTCGGCAGCTATCTTGGGGCTTGCGGTGGGCGCGATGCAGTTGATTGCAAGAATACCAAATATTGCATGGCGCGCTGGCAGTTATACAGTCACAACGATCACCGACGACCCTCTAATAAACAGCGGGAAAACCCTATCCGAATTAAAAATGGCAAGGCAAATCCTCCACCCAAGAAGCCCTGTCTCAGTCTCAAAATCCAAGCATTTCTTCCCCGTAGCAGAGGATATACCAGTCGGCCATAAAGTATATTTACCGTATACAGAAATCAGACGCTAAATAACAATCCGAAACACAAAACCCGTCACTGCAGTTCAACACTTCAGGCAGGCATACTTGTTGGAGACAACAATGAAACCACTCACGTTCAGCACCCAGCAACATGACCGCACCACCAAAGCCCGGCGCAAGTATCTGAAGTTGCAAGATGCCCCTGACAAGACAGCGCCGTTACCGGTGACCGCCCCCAATGTCCAAGGCATCATCGACAGTGACGATGGCACGCTGCATAAAGACCGCTTGAAAACCGACCTGACCGTCGAGATCCCCGCATGGTCTGACCTGCCACCGGGCAGTGATCCAAATGACTACTCGACGTTACAACTGCAGTTCACCTTGACTGGCGCCGAAAATACCTTCAGGGCCATTGGCCCTGTCGAAAAGTTCCTCCCGCCCCTCGTGCCAGGAGACTTTCCGTTAGCACTGGCTTTTCCCCAGGCGTCCATTCCACGCAATGGCAAACTGTGGATTCGCTACGAACTGGTCGACCACAAGGGCGACCAATATGTTTCACACCCCATCGAGCTGATCTGCGACAGTGTTCCGCCCTGGGGGGATGAGCCCGCTCCCCCGCTGACCGCGCCTACGGACATCATCAACGAAGCCTACCTGACCAACCACCAGGCCGGGATTGAACTGGGTATACCTGAGTACCCGGAACGTGCATCCAAAGATACCTACCAGGCGTTCTATCTGAAGGAATGGCCTGAAGAAAATGCGGACTACGATAACCCTGTCGTCGATGGCACCGTCACAGACGACCGCAAGATAACCATTCCGGCAGATGTGGTACGCAACCTGGGGGATGGCAGGTTCTACATCGTCTACTACCTGTTCGACAAAGCCCAGAACCGCAGTCGCATCCGGCTGCCGGCGACGGTCGATGTGGTGCTCACACCAGAGCCCAAGGACCTGCTGCCACCCGAGGTGCCGCTAGCGGTAGATGACGGCGTACTGAGCCTGAAAGATGCACAGGCGGGTGTGCAGGTAGAAATACAGGCTTACACCAATTCCCGCAAAGAGGACAAGATCGCGATCAAGTGGGGCGCGACGCCCCTGATCGCCGAACAGGTAGGCTCACGCCCATTCCCTATATCGATATCCGTACCCAGCGATATCTTGCGAAACGAATACGGCAAGGCCTCCGGGGAGGTGGCGACCCCTGTCAGCTATCAGGTGCTACGTGGCCACGCCGCCTATGGACCGGCGGCCGATGACTTCGCTGTCGACTTTTCCGTTGCAGGCCCGGAACGCCCTGACCCCGACCCCGACTGGCCGGACCCGGTCAACGACAAGATGCTCGCCCCCACAATCACCAGTTTCAGCGGCGATACGAACCTCATTCCCCCGGCCGACCGCGGCAAAGACGCCACGCTGACCTTCAAGGTATTCGAGGGCGCCGCAGCCCCCCAGGTAGTGGACTTCTACTGGGACGGCACGCAGGTGACCCCGGCACGCTGGGTTGTCGATGAGGCACCCGGTGCCGACAAGTCCGTCACGATCCCGTGGAGCTATATCGAGGCAGCTGGTAACAAGCTGGCGCTGCCTGTGCATTACACCGTGAGGGGCGACGAAAACGCGCTCAATGAACAGGAGTCGCTTCCACAGTTCGTAGAGGTATCGGCCATCGACATGACGGCCGACGATCTCGAGTTCCTGGGTTTAACGGACCGGCTCTGGCTGAGTTGCCAATCCCTCTGGGACCCTGATGACCCCTCCGCCGCCCCGGCGATCAGGGTGCAGGTACCGCCCTGCAGCCGCTTCAACGTGCCACCAAACACCACCATGACACTGAACTGGGTGGTGTATGACCAAATTGTGGATGGCAACCTGATCGATGGCGTTGAGAAAACCTGGACTGTGACCTTGAACGCCGAGCAGATCGCGAACGGCTTCGTCACGCGAGTCGAGCCGTACGATCAGCACATCAAGCCCATCTATGACGCCGCGCCGTCGGGCGGGCGGGCCGAGGTGAGCTACGTCATCAACACGCAGCCACCCATTACCTCCAATACCACGACCAACAAGATCAGCGTCGCCGATCAGGGTACGGGGGGCTCGTGTGACGTGAGCCAACCTTGAGCAAGCCTCGGCAGCGGCTTTGGCAATCGTCCGCTGCCGATCCACTTATAGGAATTTTCCATTGAAGAGTAGGAATTTCCTTACATTTTTTGCGACTTAACGCGCTTAGCCTCGCGGTATGCGGATTGTTCTCCAACGAAAAGCAGAACGGTCTTACAAAAATTTGTTCACTTCGAGGTTTTCCCTGAATGCCGAGCCGCCTTTTTCACACCCTTCGCCACTGTTCACCACCCGCCCATCTCGTGCTGGCAGGCCCGCTGTTTTTCGCCAGTGCCTGCTGGGCAGAAACCCTCATAGATGCCGATACTCAGCTGGATGCCGGCAGCACACTCGACAGCTACCGGGTGATCGGCCCGGCCGTTCTGACAGCCACCGGGGCGACGACGTTACAGATCGCCGCCCAGGCGGGCGCCACCGTGAACCTGTCGGATAGCCAGGTCACCGCTGAATCGAATGGCAATGGCCTGGCGCTCAATGGTGCCAGTGCCACCGTACACCGCTCGACCATCCGCAGTGACGCCCGTGGCCTGGCGCTGAGTGCTGCAGGGGCGGGTAACGGCTCGCGCGCCTTGATCAACGACAGCATGATCGAAGGCGGCGTACAAGGCGCGACCATCAATGCCAGTTCTGCCGAACTGCAGCGCAGTGAACTACGCGGCACGGGCGCCAGCAGCGAGGGCGCACGACTGGTTGCCGGCACCCTGATTGCCAGGGACGGCAGCACCATCAGCGGCGGCAATTATGGCGCGCGCATTCTTGAGGACGACGGCCGCGGCTCTACGCTGGTGGTCGACAACAGCCTGATCGAGGGACGCAACGGGCCAGCGATCGCCGTCGGCCGAGGGGCCGGCTTTGCAGCATCGGCGCAGATCGACGTCATCAACGGTGCCAGCCTCAGTGGCGGCAACGGCGTGCTGCTGCAGGTGGCGGAGGATGCTGCCGCCAACCTGCGTGTCAACAACAGCCACCTGGTGGGCGATATCGTCGCCGCCAGCGGCGGCACCGCCAATGTGCTGCTGGAAAACTTCGCCACCCTCAAAGGCCGGCTGGATAACGTTGCAAGCCTGGGAATCAACAGCGGCGGCGAATGGACCCTGGTCGACAACAGCCAGGTAACCGACCTGTCTCTGGATAACGGTGCCGTGCGCTTCGGCGGGCCAGGCGAATTCTTTACCCTTTCCGTAGAAAACCTCACCGGCAACGGCACCTTCATCATGGAAGCCGATTTCAGCACCTCGCAGTCGGACTTTCTCGACGTGACGGGCACCGCCAGCGGCAACCACCAGTTGCTGATCAGCGCCAGCGGCAACGATCCGCTGACAGACAACAGCCTGCATGTGGTCCATGCCGCTGCTGGCGATTCACAATTCTCGCTGCTGGGTGGCTCCGTGGACCTGGGAGCCTATTCCTACGACCTGGTGCAACGCGGCGACAACGACTGGTACCTGGACGCGACCACCCGTACGGTCAGCCCCGGCACACAAACGGTGATGGCATTGGCCAACGTCGTGCCGACCATCTGGTACGGCGAGCTCGGCGTGCTGCGTAGCCGCATGGGCGACGTGCGCCGCAACCCTGGCAAGGCCGGTGGCTGGGTACGCAGCTACGGTAACCGGTTTAATGTCTCGGCGACGTCTGGCGCGGCGTACCAGCAACAGCAACAAGGCCTGTCGATCGGCGCAGATGCGCCCCTGGCAGCTGGTGACGGCAACTGGCTGGTCGGGATCACGGCCGGCTACAGCAATTCCGACCTGAACCTCGCCCGCGGCTCTTCGGCCAGCGTCGACAGCTACCACGCCGGTGCCTACGCCACCTGGCTCGATCCCGAAAGCGGCTATTACATCGACACCGTGGCGCGCATCAACCGTTTCCGCAACCAGGCCGACGTGCGCCTGAGTGACGGCAGCAAGGCCAAGGGTGACTACAGCAACCTGGGTGCTGGCGTTTCGCTGGAGGTGGGGCGTCATCTGAACCTGGCCGACGACTGGTTCCTCGAACCGTTCGCTCAACTGTCCGGGCTCGTGGTCCAGGGCAAGGACTACAGCCTGGACAACGGCATGCGCGCCAACAGCAACAGTACCCACTCGCTGCTGGGCAAAGTGGGTACCTCGGTCGGGCGCACCTTCAGCGCGGGCACAGGCCGTAGCGTGCAACCCTACCTGCGGGTGGCGGCAGTTCATGAGTTCGTCAACGACAACCAGGTGAAGGTCAACGACAACCGCTTCAGCAACAACCTGGCCGGTTCGCGCGGTGAACTCGGTGCAGGGGTGACGGTCGCCTGGGGCGAAAAATGGCAGGCCCACGCCGACTTCGACTATAGCCATGGCAGCAAGCTTGAACAGCCATGGGGCGTGAGCGTCGGCGCCCGTTACAACTGGTGAAAAAACGAGGGAAGGCCAATGCGCCTTCCCTTTTGCATTCATGCGTGACACATGGAGAAGGACGATGGCACAGAACAAGCGCTCCGGTAACCGCAGAACTCCAACCCCTGAACTGGACTCGGCCCCTCTTGTCCATCCAACCGTACCAAGCGTGGTGCCCGATGTTGAAGGGGGGAGACCCAACACGGTCGAGTTCCGGGCAACCTATTCCCCCCTGCGGGTAGAGTTCCACCCTTGGGCAAATTCGCACCCGGAAATAGATGAGGAATACCTTTTTCTCTACTGGAATGACGTACTGGTCGACAAGAAGACCTTCAGCAAGCCAATCGAACCTGAAGAGCTGTTCATATTGGTACCGGTCGACAAGCTTATTGAAGGCACGCACCGCCTGCACTACGCAGTCACGCTGTACAACGATACCCATGTGTCTTCACGGCCACTGGATATCTACATCGACAAGACCGCGCCGCTGCTCCCCGCAGATGATCGCTTGGTGCTTCCCGACTACGTTATTCGCGAAGGTGTCACCGAGGACTACCTCGCGGCCAACGGCGACAAGCTCGTCTGCACAGTCCCCTCGTACATTGGTGCGGAGCCAGGCGATGTCGTGAAGTGGTTTTACAGCGAAGACGGCGCCGGGCAGGAAATGGTCGACATGATGACACTGACCCAGGAGCACGTCGAAACACTGAGCCCGCTAGGCACCAGCAAACCGCTCGAGCTGACCTTCCCGGGCGCTTTCATTCGCCAGTCCGGCAACGGCACGCGTTACGTGCGTTATGAAGTGCAGGACCGCGCTGGCACATACCCCCAGCGTGCGCTAGCGGTCGCGTTGGAGTCCGACCCTTCCCCGCCACCACGCGAATTGCCACCGCCACACATCAAGGAGGCGAAGGGCAGCGATTACCAAAGCACGCTGGAACCTGGCAACGCATTCGACGGCGTCACATTCGTCATACCCGACGGGGCAGAAATCCGGCCGAATGAGACTGTCACCGTATTCTGGGGCCAACCCGGGACGCTCGGCGGTTACTCCACCAACACGCCCATATCGCCAGGCGCACTTGAATACCTGATCCCCAGCCTATATGTGCCGCCGCACATGGGCGGCCGGGTGGAACTGTATTACCAAATCGACAAGCCTGACGTGCCCCCCTCGCCTTCGCACTATGTCACGGTGCGGAAAATCGAAGGACTGCCAATCGTGCAGTGCAGTGATATCCGCAACCGCGCACTGAACCTGCGCACACTGGGCGAAAGCACCACCTTTACCCTGGAAAGCTGGCCGTTCCGGCATACGTCGCAATTCGTCAACGCCTGGATCGACGGGGTGGAAAGCGGCAACGTCACTCGGGAAATCAGGCTGCCGATTGCCACCGCGCTGCCTGTACCCAGCGAAACGGGCGTGATGGTGCTGGGTAGCGTCACGAAAACCGAACTGTTGAGGCTGGCAATCAACTATCAGTTCCGGGTGTCGGTTGAAGTGTCGTTCGACGATAAGCTGAGCTGGTTGAAATTTCCCGATGCGGCAGCCCAACTGGAAGACAAGCCGTAGCCCGATGCAAAAAAAAACGCCACCCGAAAGAGTGGCGTTTTTTGCAGTTGAAGCCAAATGTCGGGATGACCATGGATCCCGATGGCTTTGACTGAAACGAAAAAAGACGCCGAAGCGTCTATTTTCGAGGATCTACAGACTTCCGTGGAAGGTTGTAAATCTTGATTTGGAGCGGGAAACGAGACTCGAACTCGCGACCCCGACCTTGGCAAGGTCGTGCTCTACCAACTGAGCTATTCCCGCATTGTGAAACTTTACCGCTTTCGGCGTGAAGCGCCTTGAAGACCTTCACCACCACTGCACCGCATAGACGCCACAGTATTTAAACTGGAGCGGGAAACGAGACTCGAACTCGCGACCCCGACCTTGGCAAGGTCGTGCTCTACCAACTGAGCTATTCCCGCATTTGGCGTCCCCTAGGGGACTCGAACCCCTGTTACCGCCGTGAAAGGGCGGTGTCCTAGGCCACTAGACGAAGGGGACACACAACACTTTTCAGTGCACCAGAACATGAACCTCACGATTCAGCCTGGATTTTCTTTTCCTGCCCCGCCGCTAAGCAGTGCCGGAGAAACTGGAGCGGGAAACGAGACTCGAACTCGCGACCCCGACCTTGGCAAGGTCGTGCTCTACCAACTGAGCTATTCCCGCATTGGCGTCCCCTAGGGGACTCGAACCCCTGTTACCGCCGTGAAAGGGCGGTGTCCTAGGCCACTAGACGAAGGGGACACGCTGCTGGCATTACTGCCTGCTTTCACTCCCTGCTGCGTTTCGCTGTGTGCTTTACGCTGCAAGTGGCGCGCATTCTATGGATGGTTCGGGAAGGCGTCAACCCCTTTGTAGAAATTTATTTAAATCAATGACTTCCGGGTACACCCAGCGCTGTTTTGGTGCGCCTGCCGGGGTTTGCCGTTGATTTTCTGGCGTCAAGTCAGCATTAATGTGCCAGCATCCAGTCATGGCACAGTTTGCCGATAGAAAAAGAGAATGGCTGTCAGGGCCTCTCGCGAGCACGCTCGCTCCTACACTCAATCATGCAAACCTATTCATGAGGCATTAACGGTGACACCACTTCTGATCACCCTGCTCATCGTGGCGGGCATCGCGTTGCTGATCGTGATCGGCTACCTCAACAATGTGGTCGAAAATGGCAAGCTTGAGCGCGCCCGGACGAAGATCGAGCTCGCCGACCGCCTGCGTCGCTGTGGCGAAATCACCGAGACGTTCCCCGGCCAGTTCATGACCCCGGCCCTCAAATTGCTGCTGACCCGCCTGGAGCTGAACCTCAACCAGCGCCTGCTGGCGGTGGACAAGCACAATGCCGAATTCAAGGCGCGCATCGCCGAACTGGAAGGGCTGATAGCCCTGGGCGACAAGATCCCGGTCAACAACCCCCCTAACCCGATCCACACCGAGATCAAGGCCAAGGACGTACGCTTCCTGCTGGAGGCGCTGCACAATCAGGTGACCCGCGCTGCACAGGAAGGCTTCTTGCCAACGACCGAGGCCAAACACTGGGTCAAGGAGATCCGCCATATCCTGGTGTTGTTGCATATCGAGTTCTTCAACAACCTGGGCCAGCAGGCCCTGCAGAAAGGCCAGCCTGGCCAGGCGCGCCTGGCCTTCGAGCGCGGCGTGCAATATCTGCGCAAGCAGCCCGAGCCGAAGGTGTATGAAGAGCAACTGACGTATCTTGAGAAACTGTTGGCCCGGGCCAATGCCCAGGTGATGGACCGCATGGCCCCGGCGGAAGGCGAGCACAACGAATTGACCGATGGGCTCAAGACCGATGAGGAAGAGACCTGGAAGAAGAAGGTGATCTACGACTGATTGGTTAACCTGTACCGGCCTCTTCGCTACTGGCGTATCAATGCCGTCGTAGGAGCGGGTTCACCCGCGAAGAGGCCGGGCCTGCTGGCCAATATTCCTGAGCATTCATCGTTGCAGCCAC
>NZ_JBICMK010000026.1:0-5057 GCF_043106315.1 Pseudomonas sp. FYR_5
CAACGGTGAACGGCGGGTGGAAATTGGCCAGCAGGTCCGGCCCTTTCGCGGGTGAACCCGCTCCTACGACGACCTGCGTCCAACCACCGATGCGTATGCAGGAGCGGGCTATCAATGAGCCCAAGGCAGGATCGGAATAGCAGTCACCGCATTCTGCGGGCTGCCTTCGATCATGCGGTCGCTGTAGACCAGGTACACCAGCGTGTTGCGCTTCTTGTCGAGAAAGCGCACCACCTGCATGGTCTTGAACACCAGCGAGGTGCGTTCCTTGAACACTTCCTCGCCATCCTTGAGCTCACCCTTGAAGTTGATCGGCCCGACCTGACGACAGGCAATCGATGCCTCCGCCCGGTCCTCGGCAAGCCCCAAGCCCCCCTTTACCCCGCCAGTCTTGGCACGCGACAGATAGCACGTCACGCCCTCTACCTTCGGGTCGTCGAACGCCTCGACCACAATGCGGTCGTTCGGCCCGAGGAACTTGAACACGGTGGACACCTGGCCGACCTCTTCGGCGCCGGCCAACATCGGCAGCACGCACGCTACCACAGCGATTACGTTCTTCAGCAGGCTCATACCAGCACCAGATTGTCGCGGTGTACAAGTTCCGGCTCGGCACTATAGCCAAGGATCGACTCGATGGCGTCGGACGACTGACCAATGATCTTCTGCGCCTCCAGGGCGCTGTAGTTGGCCAGGCCCCGAGCCACTTCAAGGCCGTCCGGACCGACGCACACCACCATCTCGCCACGACGGAAGCTGCCCTGCACAGTCTTCACGCCAACCGGCAACAAGCTCTTGTTGGCCTGGCGCAGCGCTTGCACGGCACCGGCATCCAGCACCAGGGTGCCACGGGTTTGCAGGTGACCGGCCAGCCACTGCTTGCGCGCAGCGAGCATGCCGCGCTCAGGGGACAGCAAGGTACCCAGGCGCTCGCCCGCCTTCAGGCGGTCCAGTACGCGTTCGATGCGGCCACCGATAATGATGGTGTGGGCACCGGAACGGGCAGCCAGGCGCGCCGCACGCAGCTTGGTCTGCATGCCGCCTCGGCCCAGGGCGCCACCAGTACTGCCAGCTACGGCATCCAGTGAGGGGTCGTCGGCACGGGCCTCGTAGATCAACTGCGCTTCGGGGTTGTTGCGCGGGTCGGCATCGAACATACCATCGCGGTCGGTGAGGATCACCAGCAGGTCGGCCTCGACCAGGTTGGCCACCAGCGCCGCCAGGGTGTCGTTGTCGCCGAAGCGGATCTCGTCGGTGACCACGGTGTCGTTTTCGTTGATCACCGGCACCACGCCCAGATCGACCAAGGTGCGAAGGGTGCTGCGGGCATTCAGGTAACGCTTGCGGTCGGACAGGTCGTCATGGGTCAGCAGGATCTGCGCGGTGTGCTTCCCGTGCTCCCCAAAGCTCGACTCCCAGGCCTGCACCAGGCGCATCTGGCCGAGCGAGGCAGCCGCCTGCAGCTCGTTCATCGCGCTCGGTCGCTTGGTCCAGCCCAGCTGGCTCATACCGGCGGCCACGGCCCCGGAGGAGACCAGAACCAACTCCACGCCTGCCTCACGCAGCGCGACCATCTGCTCGACCCAAACGGCCATTGCACCGCGGTCGAGGCCCTTGCCATCGGCGGTCAGCAGAGCACTGCCAATCTTAACGACCCAGCGCTTGGCGCCCGTCACCTTGCTTCGCATCTTCTTCCAACCTATGTCGAATCTGTAGATACCGTGGATACAAAAACGCCGCTCCAGAGAGCGGCGTTTAGTGTACTGCAACCGATCAGTCGCGCACGTAAATGATTTCCGGACCGTCTTCGTCGTCCTCGAAATCATCGTCCCAACCGTCATCGTCGCCGATGTCGTGCACGCTCTTGACGCCGGTACGACGCAGGGTGCGGGCGTCGTCCAGGGCCTGCAGCTGGGCACGGGCTTCGTCTTCGATGCGCTGGTCGAGGTCGGCCAGCTCTTCGGCGTAGGCCGGGTCGTTGGCCAGGCGGTCGGCGCGGTCTTCGAGGTAGCGCATCAGGTCGTGGCTGAGCTTGTCGGTGCCCTGCTTGGAAATGGCCGAGATCACGTAGACCGGGCCTTCCCACTCCAGACGATCGATCACTTCCTGCACACGTTCGTCACGCTCGTCGTCCATGACCATATCGGCCTTGTTCAGCACCAGCCAGCGCTCACGCTCGGCCAGCGACGGGCTGAAGCGGGTCAGCTCGTTGACGATGACTTCGGCGGCATCGGCCGGGCTGCTTTCGTCCAGCGGCGCGATGTCCACCAGATGCAGCAGCACCCGCGTACGCGCCAGGTGCTTGAGGAAGCGGATACCCAGGCCGGCACCTTCAGAGGCGCCTTCGATCAGGCCGGGGATATCGGCGATGACGAAGCTCTTCCAGCGGTCGACGCTGACCACGCCCAGGTTTGGCACCAGGGTAGTGAACGGGTAGTCGGCGACTTTCGGCTTGGCGGCCGAGACCGAACGGATGAAGGTACTCTTGCCGGCGTTGGGCAAGCCCAGCAAGCCGACGTCGGCCAACACCTTCATTTCCATCTTCAGGTCACGCTGCTCACCCGGTTTGCCTGGGGTGGTCTGGCGCGGCGCACGGTTGGTGCTCGACTTGAAACGGGTGTTGCCCAGCCCGTGCCAGCCACCTTGCGCGACCATCAGCTTCTGGCCGGGGGTAACCAGGTCACCGATCACTTCCTGGGTGGAAGCGTCAATCACGGTAGTGCCGACCGGCACGCGCAGGAACAGGTCTTCACCCTTCTTGCCGGTGCAGTCGGTGCTACCGCCGTTGGAGCCACGCTGGGCTTCATGGTGACGGGTGTAGCGGTAGTCGACCAGGGTGTTCAGGTTATCGTCGGCAATCATGTACACCGAGCCGCCGTCACCGCCGTCACCGCCGTTAGGGCCGCCGTTCTCGATGAACTTCTCGCGACGGAAGCTCATGCAACCGTTGCCACCGTCACCGGCCTTGACCCGAATGGATACTTCGTCAACAAACTTCATTAAAACCGCCTCTCGTCGGCAGACGAGCTGAATGACTCAAAAACATGAGGCTCTTGCAAAAATGAGCGCGGCGGCCCCGTACGACCGTAGAAACCAACGCCGGCAACCCAGACAAACAGCTTTGCAAGAGGCTCACCACAAACGAAAAAGCCCCGTCGCATGACGGGGCTTCTGGAGCGACGTCGCGATTAAGCGGCGACGATGCTCACGTAACGGCGCATGAACTCGCCTTTCTTCTCGAACTTGATCACGCCTTCGATCTTGGCGAACAAGGTGTGGTCCTTGCCCATGCCAACGCCGTAGCCAGCGTGGAATTCGGTACCGCGCTGACGGACGATGATGTTGCCTGGCTTGATAACCTGGCCGCCATACATCTTCACGCCAAGGCGTTTCGATTCTGAGTCGCGACCGTTACGAGTACTACCACCAGCCTTCTTGTGAGCCATGGTTCAATTCTCCAAATAAATTCAGGGGATCTAGGGGATTAAGCCTGGATGCCGGTGATTTTGATCTCGGTGAACCACTGGCGGTGGCCCATACGCTTCATGTGGTGCTTACGACGACGGAACTTGATGATGCGAACCTTGTCGTGGCGGCCTTGCGAAACGACTTCGGCCACTACTTTAGCGCCAGCAACAACTGGAGCACCGATGGTGACTTCTTCACCGTTGGCGACCAGCAGAACGCGATCGAAGGTCACGGATTCGCCAGTGGCGACTTCCAGTTTTTCGATCTTGAGGAATTCACCTTCAGCGACTTTGTACTGCTTGCCGCCGGTAACGATTACTGCGTAAGACATGGTATTTCTCCGATAATCCTGCTCACCCAGCGCTTTATATGATGAGTATTGGCTGGCATGGCTGCACAGGGCTGGAACGGCCCGGCGCAATTGCGTAAGGCAGGTGCTGCCCAGGAAGTTAGGGTGCGCGATTGTACGCAACCGCGGTTTTGCTTGCAAGTGCCGCCCCCGGCCAGCTGGCACCGCGCCTTGACACACCGGGACCCGCGACCTAGCATGCCGCGCAACCTCACTGGAGCAGCCGATGCAACCCCAAACCTTCTACCGCGCGGTGGCTGATGATTTCAGCGCCGTCGACGAGATCATCAAGAAGCAGCTGACCTCGCGCGTGCCGCTGGTATCGAAGATCGGCGACTATATCACGTCCGCCGGTGGCAAGCGCCTGCGTCCCCTGCTGGTACTGCTGTGTGGCAAGGCCCTGGGCCGCGAAGGCGACGACCTGCGCCTGCTGGCCGCCACCATCGAGTTCCTGCACACCGCCACCCTGCTGCACGACGACGTGGTCGACATGTCCGGCATGCGCCGCGGCCGCTCTACCGCCAATGCCCTGTGGGGCAACGCGCCAAGCGTACTGGTGGGCGACTTCCTTTATTCGCGCTCGTTCGAAATGATGGTCGAACTGGGCTCGATGCCGGTCATGCAGATCCTGTCCAAGGCCACCCGGGTGATTGCCGAAGGTGAAGTGCTGCAACTGTCGCGTGTACGCGACGCCAGCACCACCGAGGAAGTCTACATGGAGGTCATTCGCGGCAAGACGGCGATGCTGTTCGAAGCCTCTACCCACAGCGCTGCGGCGCTGGCCCAGGCCACCGACGAGCAGCGCGAAGCCCTGCGGACCTTTGGCGACCATCTGGGCGTGGCCTTCCAGCTGGTCGACGACCTGCTGGACTACAAGGGTGACTCGCAGACCCTGGGCAAGAACGTCGGTGACGACCTGGCCGAGGGCAAGCCTACCCTGCCGCTGATCTACACCATGCGCGAAGGCTCTGCCGAGCAGGCTGCACTGGTACGCCAGGCGATCCAGAAGGGTGGCCTGGAGGATCTGGAGCAGATTCGCGTTGCGGTCGAGGAATCGGGCGCACTGAAGTACACCGCCGAGCTGGCGCGCGATTACGTGAAACGCGCCATCGCCTGCCTCGAAGTGCTGCCTGCCAGTGAATACCGGGATGCGCTGGTTGAGCTGAGCGAGTTTGCGGTCGCGCGTACGCACTGACAGACCGAGTCGCATTCATTCGCGGGCAAGCCCGCTCCTACACCA
>NZ_JBICMK010000027.1:0-5868 GCF_043106315.1 Pseudomonas sp. FYR_5
CAAGGTGAGGCCATCGTTTAACGTGGCATTTCCGGTGAACCGTTCCACGGCAACAGCGCTTCATAATCTGCCACCGACTGCGCATGGGGCAGCCGCTCCAGTACGTGGCGCAGCCACGTATAGGGCTCCTGGCCGTTGATCTTGGCGGTCTCGACTAAACTGTAGAGCTGAGCACTGGCGGCGGCACCCTTGGGCGTGTCGCTGAACAGCCAGGCTTTGCGGCCAATCACAAATGGCTTTATTGCGCGCTCTGCCGGGTTATTGTCGATCGGCAAATACCCAGCCTCCACATAACGCTCCAGCCGACTCCAATTGCTCGCCAGGTAATTCACCGCCTTGCCGAGCACACTTTGCGACGTCACATGTGGCTGCGTTTTGTCCAGCCAACTTTTCAACTGCCCCAGGATCGGCAGGCTCTTCTCCTGCCGGCCAGTCAATCGCTGCTCATCACTGGCGTCCTTCAGTTCACGCTCAATGCCATATAGCTTATTGATCAATGACAGCGCCATATCCGCGCGTCCGGCTTTGCCCTTGGGCTGCACTTTCTGAGCTTCAACAAACTTGCGACGCGCATGCGCCATGCACGCCAATCGTTCGACACCCGGCTGCAACGCCAAGGCGTTGTAGCCGGCGTAATCGTCCGTCATCACATAGCCGCGATAACTTTCCAGCAAGCGCAACGGCACCTCCTGCGCACGGCTGGAGGTGTAGTCGAACAGCACGACTTTCCGATCCGGTGGCCCACTGGCTTGCACCCACATCCAGGATTGGCTGGTCGGGTCTCGATCCGGTTCTTTAAGAACTTGGACGCGGGTTTCATCGCAATGGATGACCGGGCTTTCCAGCAACCGGTCGCGCATCAGATTCAGCAGTGGTTGCAGGTGCTCACCGCACTGAATCACCCAGCGCGCCAAAGTCTGGCGCGGAATCTCGATACCGTGTCGGCTCAGCACCGTTTCAAAACGGTGCAGCGGCAAGCCATCGACATACTTGGTGGCCAACAGCATGGCCAGCACGCTCGGGCTGGCCATGCTCTTCTCGATCAACTGTGCGGGTTTGTCAGCGGTGACCGGAGCGGCTTCACAACCACGGCAACCGTAAATTTTACGGATGTGTTTGAGCACCCGGATCTGCATCGGCACGATATCCAGCTGCTCGCTGGTTTCTTCACCGATCACGTGTTTGCGGCAACCACAGGCACAGGCCTGCTCGTGTTCGGGCAGTTCGTGGATGACTTCAATGCGCGGCAGGTCAGCGGACAGCGGTTTGCGCTTGCCACGACGCAGTGTTGGCGCGACCACTTCTTCGTCGTCATCGACCGGAGGTATCGACAGGCTTTCCGGTTCGTTGAACAACGCGAGCTGCGGCGTGTTGGTTTCAACGGTCTGCTCGGACTTGCGACTGAACAGACGGTCGCGCAGTAGCTTGACCTGCTCTTTGAGATCGACGATCTGGCCCTTATCGACCGTGCGCTCCATCAATAACTGCGCAAGCATCTGCTTGAGCAGTACGGGGTCATCGGGAAGGTCTTCGGGCATGGAAATCATGCCCCGGATTATAACGAATCAGGCGACGAATCGCGGCGTCAAAACCTGATGCGGGCGATTGCGCCAGAGGTCAAAACCGTCGAGTAACCAGTTCAGTTCCTGGACGGTGAGGACAATCGCTTCGTCGGTGGCGTCAGGTGATGTTTTGAATCGCTCGGATTCCAGGCGCTTGAGCCAAAGACAGAAGCCGTTGCGCTCCCAGTACAAGATCTTCACACGGTTGCGGGATTTGTTGAGAAATACGAAGAGCACGGGGTCGAACACCGCCACCTTGATGTCCAACTCGACCAGCGCCGCCAAGCCATCAATGGATTTTCGGAAGTCGACGGGCTTGGGGTAGAGATAGACTTTTTCGACTTTGGCGTCGGGACGCATCATGGCGTGCGGGCTCCAGAAAGAAATCGGGAGCACAGCATTGGGGATCAGCTGAGCGCTTTGAATGTGGGGTTCATGGAGCGCTTACGGTTCAGCTGGTGCAGGTGGCCACTGCCGTAATACAGGTGATTGACCTTACGCCCATCCGGCAGGGTCAGCGTGGTCAGGTTGCTGAGCGGGTCGTACTCGTAGCCAAGCGTGCCGTCAGGGGTGATTTCTTTGGTCAGCCGACCGAGCAGATCGTAGGCGTACTCAAGCTTTTCTTCCGTGATCCCAAGCTGCTTGCCGATCCCGCTCGGTTGCCGCTCGATGCTCAGCAACCGGTCGCCGTCGTCGTATGCGAATGTCTGGCTCGCATCACGGTTGATCTTGGCGACCAAACGGCCAATGGCATCACGCTCGAACAGCGTATGGCGCTCGGGCCGCTCGGCATTTTCGCCATAGCCAATCTCATCCAGTCGTGTGAGATGGCCACCGACGTCGTAGCTGAAACGCCGGGTCAGGTTATCCACCCGCACTTCTTCGCTCAGCCGGTCCGAAGCGTCGTAGGCAAAGCTGTACGTGGCGTTGTTCTCGTTGACCAGCGCGGTCAGGCGAATGGCCTTGTCGTACTCGTAGCGAACCCGTTGGCCCTTGGCATCCTGGCGGCTGCTCGGCAGGCCGCGGGCCGTGCGCATCAGGCGGGTGGTCTGGCCCTTGCCGTCGGTGTGGCTGAGTACCTGACCGTAGACGTTGTGGAAACACTAGCGGCTGTCGATTTCGCCCGAGAGGCGAAGCATCCCTTTAAAAAGCGAATGAACAAAGTCGGCACCCGCTTCTGCTTCAATGATGTTAAAGATCGTTCGCTGGGACCAAAGGCCCCTGCCAAAAAATCACTATTCCCGCATCTAAAAATAAGCGCCAGATGCATCAACACAACAGAAACTAAAGCTTAAAATTCATGCACCCTATATATTCACCCGCACATGCCAAGCAAGCAAAAAAACACTAAAATCACTACGCACGCATCAAAACTACTTTTCAAATATCAATCGTCTTCAAAGAGCTCCTTGACGTCTTCATCTCCCATCTGCTCGTATGGAGGCAACCCTGTAGAATCGTCTTCCGATATTTTTTGCTCATTCTCATTAACATCTATGCTTTTCAAGTCATATGGAGCAGTTCCGAACACAAATCTCAGCCCGTCCACTTTCTCATCATTTTCCCCTTTCGCATTACCAACCACACACCACTCCCCCTCCCCCATTTCCAATAACGAAAAAGTATCCAATATAGCCGGGAATTTTTTTATTTTATTTATGACAGATAGACCTTCACTGGGCGAAGCAGCTGTTTCAGAGTAGATTTCAGATACATAACCTAATTCAATCTTCTTTATCAGCCTCGCAAACCCATATAATTCCTCATCAATCTTGAAGGCAACAACATCACCTGCAGAGTACTTGACAGCTTTATTTTTGCGCACTAGAACATCCTCATGATTAGCTGAACTGGTTTGCAGTTCGTGAAACAAGCCGGGACCATTAACTTTGAGAGATAATTCAATCATATACCGTACCTCATCAATCGTCGGCCGCCGCCCTAAAGATTCGAGATATATTTCCTGCAGTTCCTCCAACAGATTCCCAATCCGATCCAAGGGAATATCGCCAATAATCAATTCAGTTTGGTTCGGTGCATTCCACCACCCCATCGTTAAAACTCCTCAGCAGGCTATGGAGCTCGACATTGATTTTTTTCCGCCGAGATTTGATGTCTTTTCATTGAAGCTATTTTCAAAGTACTGCTGGCGAGTTGCGGATCTCATTTTACTCTGATGGTCGTACGAATTAATCTTATTACCTCTATTGGTGTCAGATATAGCCTCACCTACAACACCAGTTTTGGTGCCGTGATGCTCGATGTAAGCTTGTTCGTAGCCTCGCGCCTGCCCGTAGGTGACATTACGATCAAGGACCTTCATCTTTCCACCATTCAGTCTGCCACTAGCAACATGCTCACCACGGCGCCTAGTTACGTTGTCGGTGATTCCAATGTAGTAAGGATCTTTAGCCCCTTTATCATAAAGTGCGTAAACAAAATAGCCAGGTGCAGTTTCTGCCACCCATCCTAAAGGGTCGACCCAAGCAACAGGACTGGGGGCATAGAAGTAGAGATTAAATCCACCGTCGATTCCAATTGGGTCCTGAGAAATATACCTCCCACCTGTAGAGTCATAATAACGGAAGGTATTGTAGTGCAAAGTCGATTCTTCATCCAAGTACTGGCCCTGGAACCGAAGGTTCTGCTCGACCTCACCGATAACCAGTTGCTCTAACGCTCCCCACGAACGATATGTCGCCTGCCAAACGATTTTGCCGTCACTGTCCGTCAACTCCAACGGCGTACCAATCTGGTCAGTATGGAAGTAATAGACCTTCTGCCCTTCCCCTTCAACCTGATCAACCCGCGCCAACGGCGCATAGCTACCCGGCTCGTACAGGTACAAGATGCTCTTCGCAGGCGTCTCCTCACGCAGCATCCTCAGCCCCTGCCAGAGAAAGCGCTTCTGTTCGACCTCGCCCTTGATTTCAGCCTGCTTGGCCACCCGCCGCCCAAGGCTGTCGTACCGGTACTCGCCTCGGCTTTCCAGCTTGCCATTGACCAACGTCTCCGCCCGCACCAGCCGGTTCTCACAGTCATAGGCGAAGTGCTGCAGCTTGCTGTGCCCAGAGCGTTTCTCTATCAGGTTGCCCCACGGATCGTAGCGGTATTCCTGATCCCGCCACTGTTTGATCCGGTTGTCCTTGACCTTGTCGAACTGCCGCGCATTGAAGTCCAGGCGGTTGGCTGCCGGGTCGTAGCGGAATTCCTCGCTGCCGATCAACGAGCCGGTATCACGACTGCGCAATTGGCCGTTGGCTTCGTACTCGTACTTGATCTCGCCACGCAGCTTGTCCAGCGTACGCACCAGTTCACCGGCCGGGTCGTACTGGTAACGGCGGTGGATCGGGTTGTAGGCGTGCTCGACCAGCAACGAGGTATTGATGCCAGTGTTATGCACCTGCGAAAGCTTGTCGGCCGGCAAGGTCGAGGCAAACTGCCAGGCCTTGCGCCCCATGGCGTCATAACCGAAGCAACTGGTGAGCTTGCCCTGGGTCCGGTACACCTCGCGGTGCAGGTCATCGCGCTCCATGTCGCTGATCACCTGACCATCCAGGTTCAGCTGGTGCAGGTGGCCGCTGCCGTAGTACAGGTGATTGACCTTGCGCCCATCCGGGAGGATCAGCGTGGTCAGGTTGCTGAGCGGGTCGTACTCGTAGCTGAGCGTGCCGTCAGGGGTGATTTCTTTGGTCAGACGGCCGAGCAGATCGTAGGTGTATTCCAGCTTCTCTTCTGTGATCCCAAGCTGCTTGCCGATCCCGCTCGGTTCCCGCTCGATGCTCAGCAGCCGGTCACCGTCGTCATAGGTGAATCGCTGTTGTGCGTCGCTATTCAGTTTGGCGATCAGGCGACCAATGGCATCACGTTCGAACAGCGTATGGCGCTCGGGCCGCTCGGCATTTTCGCCATAGCCAATCTCATCCAGTCGTGTGAGATGGCCACCGACGTCGTAGCTGAAACGCCGGGTCAGGTTATCCACCCGCACTTCTTCGCTCAGCCGGTCCGAAGCGTCGTAGGCAAAGCTGTACGTGGCGTTGTTCTCGTTGACCAGCGCGGTCAGGCGAATGGCCTTGTCGTACTCGTAGCGAACCCGTTGGCCCTTGGCATCCTGGCGGCTGCTCGGCAGGCCACGGGCCGTGCGCATCAGGCGGGTGGTCTGGCCCTTGCCGTCGGTGTGGCTGAGCACCTGCCCGTAGACGTTGTAGGTGAAGCTTTCCGTGGTGCCGTCCGGGTGGCTGATGCGCAGCACTTCACCGTCGGGCTTGCGCGCCAGCGTGGTGGTCTGGTTCAGCGCGTCCGTTAC
>NZ_JBICMK010000028.1:0-7013 GCF_043106315.1 Pseudomonas sp. FYR_5
CACACATCGGTGGTTGGACACAGCCCGTTGTAGGAGCGGGTTCACCCGCGAAGAGGCCGGCCCTGCTGGCCAATTTCCACCCGCCGTTCACCGTTGCCGCCGCCACTGTATTAGCGGGTACAGGTTGCAAATAAGACCTTACTGCCCGCCTGCAGTCTCCTGCACACCCTTGAACCACTTCTGCTCAAGCTCGCCAGTCCGGCCACTGTCCTTCAAGCGCTGCAACGCATTGTTTACCGCGCTTTCAAAAGCCGGGTTGTCCTTCTGGAACGGGATCACCAGCTTCTTCTCGCCAATCGGCCGGCTCACATCGAGCGGGCCGTCGCCTGTGAGCGAATCACTCGACGGGGTGAGTGCGATGTCGTACTTGCCACTCTCGACACCCGCCAGCACTTCGGTCGCCGGGGCTTCGACGAACTCGGCGCGCAGGTCCAGTTCCTTGGCCAGGGCCTGGCCAAATTCGATGTCAAAACCTGTCAGATGGTCGTCTTGTTTGAAAGCGTAGGGCGAGTTGTCGGCTTGTATGGCAATGCGCAGTTCGCCCCGGTCGGCGATTTCGTCGATCAGCTCCGCCTGAGCCAATGGACTGATCAGTACTGCCAGCAGTACACCTATGGTCGAACGCATGTATGCCCCTTTTCTTTTTGCAGATTGAAAACGGTCGCCACGGCTTTCTTCCTCGCCGTGATCGAGCGCAGCCTATGACCTTCAAGCCTCGGCATTGTTTAACCCTGACTGAAATATTTCTGTCAGGCAATGTGAACACCTTGGCGGTTATTTCAACTAAGGTGAACTACCGCCGCTTTTGGATGACAGGCTGCGGTCAATAAGTGAATCACAGGAGAAGTGAATGAACAGCCTATTTTCGCGTGCTGCCGTTGCCGGTCTGCTGATGGGAGCGTCGGTGTTCGCCAGTGCCGCAGACGCCCTGAAGAGCCAGGAGCCGCCCAAGGAGGCGAAGGTCTTCATCGTTTCCCCCGCCGATGGTGCCACGGTCGACAAGACCTTCACCGTCAAGTTCGGCATCGAGGGTATGGGCCTCAAGCCTGCGGGCGATCAAACACCGCACACCGGGCACCACCATCTACTGGTGGATGTCGACAAGGAGCCCGTGGCTGACATGCCGCTGCCGACCAGCCTGATGCCAGAGGCCGGCGTCGCACTGCCGGCAGGGCCGCAAGTGCTGCACTTCGGCAAGGCACAGACCGAAACCAGCATTACCCTGACCCCGGGCAAGCACACCCTGCAACTGATTCTGGGTGACCAGTATCACGTGCCGTTCAAGCCTAGCGTCGAGTCGAAGAAAATCACGGTTGAAGTGAAATAAAAAAGGGAGGCCTTCATGGCCTCCCTTTTTCATGCTGCACCCAGACTTAGAACAGGACGCGGGAACGGATGGTGCCCTTGACCTGCTGCAGTTTCTCTTGCGCAAGGTCCGAGTACTCGGCGTCAACGTCGATCACCACGTAACCGACTTTCTCGTTGGTCTGCAGGAACTGACCGGAGATGTTGATACCGTTCTCGGCGAAGACCTTGTTGATCTCGCTGAGCACGCCCGGGATGTTTTCGTGAATGTGCAGCAGGCGATGTTTGCCTGGGTGCGCTGGCAAGGCCACTTCCGGGAAGTTGACCGAGGACACCGAAGTACCGTTGTCGCTGTACTTGACCAGTTTCTCGGCCACTTCCAGACCGATGTTGGCCTGGGCTTCGGCGGTGGAGCCCCCAATGTGCGGCGTCAGGATCACGTTGTCGAGGCCGCGCAGCGGGCTCTCGAACTCTTCGTCGTTGGAGCGTGGCTCGACCGGGAACACGTCGATGGCAGCGCCGATCAGGTGCTTGTCCTTGATGGCAGCGGCCAGGTGGTCCAGCTCGACCACGGTGCCACGGGCGGCGTTGATCAGGATCGCGCCCTTCTTCATCGAGCGGATTTCCTTCTCGCCGATCATCCACTGGGTGGATGGCAGCTCAGGCACGTGCAGCGAGACGATGTCGGCCAGGCCCAGCAGCTCGTTCAGGCTGGTGACCTGCACGGCGTTGCCCAGTGGCAGCTTGGTCAGCGGGTCGAAGAAGTACACCTGCATGCCCATGTTCTCAGCCAGTACCGAAAGCTGGGTACCAATCGAGCCGTAGCCGACGATGCCCAGTTTCTTGCCGCGGATTTCGAACGAGTTGGCAGCACTTTTGATCCAGCCGCCACGGTGGCAGGAGGCGTTCTTCTCAGGGATGCCGCGCAGCAGCAGGATGGCTTCGGCCAGTACCAGTTCGGCGACCGAGCGGGTGTTGGAGTATGGCGCGTTGAACACGGCGATACCGCGCTCGCGGGCAGCTTCCAGGTCAACCTGGTTGGTACCGATGCAGAAGCAGCCAACAGCGACCAGTTTCTTGGCGCAGTCGAAGATCTCTTCGGTGAGCTGGGTGCGCGAACGGATGCCGATGAAGTGGGCATCGGCGATCTTTTCCTTCAGCTCGGCTTCCGGCAACGAACCAGTGAGGTATTCGATGTTGGTGTAGCCGGCGGCCTTGAGGGTATCGACCGCGTTCTGGTGCACACCTTCAAGAAGAAGGAACCGGATCTTGCTCTTGTCGAGAGAAGTCTTGCTCATCTGCGTAAACCTGTATCCCGGAGATAAAATGGCGAGGGGTGATGCCAGGCGCGAGGGCAGCCTTAGCATGAACAGCGGGAGGGCTATGCTAGCATACGCGACACAATCTGAGCTTATCCCGACAGTTGAAGAGTGCTCAGGGTGACCATGAATAAGTCGAGAGTTCCAGCGATGACCCGCCCCGCTGTTATTGAAGAACTGATGACCCTTGTCGACCCGGGCAAGGTCCTGACTGACCCGGTTTCCCTCGAAGCGTATGGCAAGGACTGGACCAAGCATTACCCGCCAGCGCCCAGCGCCATCGTCTTTCCCAAAACGATAGAACAGGTGCAAGCCATTGTGCACTGGGCCAATGCGCACAAGGTGGCGCTGGTGCCCTCTGGCGGGCGTACCGGGCTTTCTGCTGGTGCGGTGGCGGCCAATGGCGAGGTTGTGGTCGCCTTCGACTACATGAACCAGATCCTTGGCTTCAATGCTTTCGACCGCACTGTGGTTTGCCAGCCAGGGGTCATCACCCGCCAGTTGCAAACCTTCGCCGAAGAGCAAGGCCTGTATTACCCGGTGGACTTCGCTTCCAGCGGCTCCAGCCAGATTGGCGGCAATATCGGCACCAATGCCGGCGGAATCAAGGTGATTCGCTACGGCATGACCCGCAACTGGGTGGCCGGGCTGAAAGTGGTCACCGGCAAGGGCGAGTTGCTGGAACTGAACAGGGACCTGATCAAGAACGCCACCGGTTACGACCTGCGGCAGCTGTTCATTGGTGCCGAGGGTACGCTGGGCTTCGTGGTCGAGGCCACCATGCGCCTGGACCGCGCACCGCGCAACCTCACCGCCATGGTGCTGGGCACACCGGACTTCGACTCGATCATGCCGGTGCTGCACGCCTTCCAGGGCAAGCTGGACCTGACCGCTTTCGAGTTTTTCTCCGACAAGGGGCTGGCCAAGATCCTTGCGCGCGGCGATGTACCTGCGCCGTTCGCGACTGATTGCCCGTTCTATGCGCTGCTGGAGTTCGAGGCCAGCACTGAAGACGTTGCCAACGAAGCATTGGCTACCTTCGAGCATTGCGTCGAGCAGGGTTGGGTGCTGGATGGGGTGATGAGCCAGAGCGAAACCCAGCTGAAAAACCTGTGGAAGCTGCGCGAGTACCTGTCGGAAACCATCTCGCACTGGACACCGTACAAGAACGACATTTCCGTCACTGTCTCGAAAGTGCCTGCGTTCCTGCGCGATATCGACGTCATCGTCTCTGAACATTATCCGGATTATGAAGTGGTGTGGTACGGCCATATTGGTGACGGCAACCTGCACCTGAACATCCTCAAGCCTGAGCATATGAGCAAGGACGACTTCTTCGCTTCGTGTGCCAAGGTCAACAAGTGGGTGTTCGAGATTGTCGAGCGTTACAACGGGTCGATTTCTGCCGAGCATGGTGTAGGCATGACAAAGCGTGACTACCTGAGCTACAGCCGTTCCCCTGAAGAAATCGCCTGCATGAAAGCAATAAAGGCCGTGTTCGACCCTAACGGCATCATGAATCCGGGTAAGATCTTTGCACCTGAATAAAAAGCAGTATCCAGAGGAGTCGGCCATGAGTTACCAGCACCAGTACGTAGACGGCACGCGCATTCACTTCCCCCTGGGCAAGGTGGTGTGCATCGGCCGTAACTATGCCGAGCACGCCAAGGAACTGGACAACCCGATCCCCACCGAGCCGCTGCTGTTCATCAAGCCGGGCAGCTGCGTGGTGCCGGCCGAAGGTGGCTTCAAGATCCCGGCCGAGCGTGGGTCGGTGCACTATGAAGTTGAAATTGCCGTACTGCTGGGCAAACCGCTGTCGACCCATCCGAGCGAGGAAGAGGTGCTGGACGCCATTTCCGGTTACGCGCCGGCGCTGGACCTGACCCTGCGCGACGTGCAGGCCAAGCTGAAGGAAAAGGGCCTGCCCTGGGAGCTGGCCAAGTGCTTTGACGGCGCTTGCGTGCTGCCACCGTTCGTCTCGGCTGCCAGCTTCGAGGATGTGACAGACATCCCGGTGCGCCTGACCGTGAATGGCGAAGTGCGCCAGGAGGGTAACAGCGCGCTGATGCTGAACCCGATCGTGCCGATGATTCAGTACATGGCAGCGCATTTCTCGTTGCAGGCGGGGGATGTGATCCTCACTGGTACACCGGCGGGCGTTGGGCCGTTCAATGTCGGTGACGAGCTGGTGCTGGAGCTGCCGGGTGTGAGCCGCTTCGAAAGCCGGGTGCTTTAACTCGAAACCGCGTCGCCTTCTTCGCGGGTAAACCCGCTCCTACAGGGATTGCACAGGCCTTGAATACTGTGCAGCACCTTGGGCGCGGGTTTACCGGCGAAGAGGCCGGCCCTGTTTACCGATTTTTCACACCCAATCCGGATAATGCGCGCACCTACGCCCATTTCCCCAGGATCACCGCATGCCATCCTCCTCCAGCGCCCCGGCAACTCCCAAGCGTCGCTTCTACCTGCGCTGGCCCTTCGGCCTGGCCGTGGCGGCGGTGATCGGCTATGGCGTGGCCGTGGCCATGCACTGGGATGACCGCGGTGCACTGTGGGTAAAAGAAGGCTTCGAAAGCACCGCCGAGCGTAGCGAAAGCGTGTGGTTGCCGGATTACCAGGTGGACATCGACGCCAAACCGCTGCCGGGCATGGATGATGATGAAGCCTCGGATGTGGCCTTCAACCCGCAAACGCGCACCCTGTTCGCGGTCATGGGCAAGAACCCGATCCTGGTCGAGCTGAGCCTGGAGGGCGATGTGCTGCGCAAGATCCCGCTCAACGGCTGGAACAACCCCGAAGGCGTCGCGGTGCTGGAAGACGGCAACCTGGCCATCACTGACGAGCGCCTGCACGATCTGACCGTGGTCAAGGTGGACGCGCAGACCACGGCACTGAATCACGACGACTTCCAGAGCCACGACCTGGGCCCGTCGGTCAAAAGCAACAAGGGCTTCGAGGCCATCGCCTGGGACCCGCTGCGCAAGCGCCTGATCATTGGCGAGGAGCGCCCGCCCAAGCTGTACACCTGGAGTACCGATGGCCGCAGCCCGCTCCAGGGTGACAAACAGCCGTTGCCGAGCGATGAACTCGACTTGCGCAACCTGTCTGCCCTGGGGGTCGACCCGCGTACTGGACACTTGCTGGTGCTCTCGGCCGATTCCAACATGCTGCTGGAGCTGGACGAGCAGGGCCAGCAAGTCAGCTTCATGACACTGCTGGGCGGCTTCAACGGGCTTGAAGACACCATTCCGCGGGCTGAGGGGGTGGCCATGGACGACAAGGGCAACTTGTACATGGTCAGCGAGCCGGCGCTTTTCTATCGGTTCAAGAAGAACTGACAACATCATCAGATTTGCCTGACGCTTGCATTAAGCTTTGCTTCAGCCATTCATGATTAGATTCGCCATCCTTGTGTCGAGTCTGTCCCTATGCGTCGTTTTGTTCGCCTGCTCCTTGTTCTGGCTGCCGTTGGTCTGCTCCTGCTTGGCTGGGCTGGGCAGGAGTTTCGCCTGTTCGAGCGTGGCTGGTTCAATCTGAAGACCTGGTGGCAGCCTGTGGAGCGCAGCATTGGCCTGGACCGCTACCGGGTGGTGCTGGAGGCGCAACCGATCGAAGGGCTGGATGATGACATTTCGGCGCTGACCTACGACCCCGACCGCAAAACCCTCTTCACGGTCACCAATGCACGTTCGGAGCTGATCGAGCTGTCGCTGGACGGCCGTATCCTGCGACGTGTGCCGCTGACTGGCTTTGGCGACCCGGAGGCGGTGGAGTACGTTGGGCCAAACAGCTATGTGATTACCGACGAGCGTCAGCAACGGCTGATTCGCGTACGGCTGGACGACGACACGCTGTTTCTCGATGCCGGTGATGCCGAGCAGCTGACGTTGGGCATTGGCCTCAATGGCAACAAGGGCTTCGAGGGCCTGGCCTACGATTCAGCGGGCAAGCGCCTGTTCGTGGCAAAGGAGCGGGACCCGATGCTGATCTATGAGGTGCATGGCTTCCCACATGACAATCCGGAAAAGCCCTACGCCGTGCATGTGGTGCAGGACCGCAAGCGCGATTCACGGTTGTTTGTGAGGGACCTGTCGAGTTTGCAGTTCGATGAGCGCAGTGGGCATCTGCTGGCGCTGTCGGACGAGTCGCGGCTGGTGCTGGAGCTGGATGTCGAGGGTAGGCCGCTGAGTACCTTGTCTTTGCGCAAGGGCTTCCAGGGGTTGCAGGCGACGGTGCCGCAGGCGGAGGGCATTGCGATGGATGAAGTGGGGACCATTTACCTGGTCAGTGAGCCGAACCTGTTCTATGTGTTCAAGCAGCCGGCTGACTGATTGCCTGTCAGGGCCTATTCGCGGGTAAACCCGCTCCTACCCAGGCTTGTGGGGT
>NZ_JBICMK010000029.1:0-41337 GCF_043106315.1 Pseudomonas sp. FYR_5
CACCCGCCGTTCACCGTTGCCGGCGCGACCGTATTCGCGGGTAAACCCGCTCCTACACACAATGCACAGGCCGTTGTAGGAGCGGGTTCACCCGCGAACACGGGCGAAGCCCGTGCTATCCGCCGCGTTGTCTGTTTCGTGAACAAGCCCGCACGTTCCAGGATATGGCGGTTATTCGACCGCCAACCGCCCCTTGTTCTGCCGCTCGGCCTTGTACTGCATGGCCACTGCCGGTGCCGGCTTGGAGGTACCGGTTTCCAGCCATTGTCGCATGCGGCTGGCATCGGCGAAGTGGGTGTACTTGCCGAAGGCATCGAGAATGACCATGGCCACCGGCCGGTTGTCCATGCGGGTCAGCAGTACCAGGCAGTGCCCGGCTTCGTTGGTGAAGCCGGTCTTGGTCAGCTTGATGTCCCAGTTGCTCTTGTTCACCAGGTGGTCGGTGTTACGGAAGCCCAGGGTGTAGTTAGGCTTGCGGAAGGCCACGGTCTTTTCGCGGGTGGTCGACAGCTCGCTCAGCATTGGATACTTGCGCGAGGCCATCAGCAGCTTGGCCAGGTCGCGGGCAGTGGAGACGTTCTGCGTCGACAGGCCGGTCGGCTCGACATAGCGGGTATGGGCCATTCCCAGGCTGCGGGCTTTGGCATTCATTGCCTTGATGAACGCAGGGTAACCGCCGGGGTAGGCGTTGGCCAGGCTGTTGGCCGCACGGTTTTCCGACGACATCAGGGTAATCAGCAGGGTTTCGCGACGGTCCAGCAGGCTGCCCAGGCGCACGCGAGAGTACACGCCTTTCATTTCCGGGTTGTTGGCGATGGTCATGGTGAGCATTTCATCCATGGGCAGCTTGGCATCCAGCACCACCATCGCCGTCATCAGTTTGGTGACCGAAGCGATGGGCACCACGCGGTCGGCGTGGCTTGAATACAGCTCCTT
Source organism: Pseudomonas sp. FYR_5 (assembly GCF_043106315.1). Taxonomy (NCBI): domain Bacteria; kingdom Pseudomonadati; phylum Pseudomonadota; class Gammaproteobacteria; order Pseudomonadales; family Pseudomonadaceae; genus Pseudomonas; species Pseudomonas sp. FYR_5. Next base: position 937 of record NZ_JBICMK010000029.1, read on the forward strand.
GCTGCTGTTCAGGTCGATCAGCAGGGCGCTGCCTGAAGCCAGATGCAGTTTGGATGGGTCACGTTGAACCTGGGCCGGGGGTTGTGCAGCAGCAGTCGACGGAAGGGTCGCGGTACCTGTGAGCAACAGCAGCAGGCTGAGGATAGACAGGGAAGTTTTCACGTTGAGGCTCACTAAAAGTTTGTATGTCGTTGGCTGTGCAAGGGTTTTCCCCCTAGAAACCGATGCATTCTGGAGTATGGCTGAATTGCTGTCGAATGCCTTATGACTAAAGGGCGCAAGGTGAACGATATTTAATCCTGTACCCATTACGTTCTTTTCCAGCTTCGCCAGTTCCGTCCAATCGTTGGCAGAATTCAACCACTTGGCGTAGGTCGAGAGAAGCACCTGCACCGAGCGCCCAAGCTGCCCAGCAATGAACGCTGGATTCGTGGTGACGAGCCAGAAGGCTGGAAGATGAATGGCGACTCCGTCGAGACGCGGCGCTTCTGCTTCGAGCGGTATTGCGCGATCTCTCTGGCCCTTGCCAGTGCGCCAAGAGCCCGGCTGTTCAACATTACGGTGCGGGTGTATTTCGTCTTGGTCCGCTCGACTGCCTGCTTTTCAACCACGATCCGGCAGATGTGAGCCGTCTTTTTCTCGACGTCGACCTCATCCCAGCGCAGCGACATAATCTCGCCTGTGCGCATACCCACCCTGCGACACGCTGCTGATGACCCGATTTGCCTCAGAGGCGGTCGACCGTATCTTCAGGCCCGGCTTTCGGTACAGCAAGGCAGAGGTGCTGCTGATGGACTTGCGGCAACCCGGTGAGTTGGCAGAGGACTTGTTTGCGCTCAAGCAATGAGTGGCTGCATTCGACCTACATCTGCCTTTAAAAAAGGACAGCTAACGGCCAGAAGAGGACCGTCGAAGACATTACCTGATGGGCTGATTTGTGGAACGAGGCGGTCATCCATGTTCCGCTGCTAGCATTGATCTGAACTGAGAAATGAGCGCTGAAGATAATCCGGCACCTTCGAACACTGCGCAGGTGAAGCTAACGGGTGCAGGGCCTGGAGCAGTTATGATGCGGTCTGCAACCACAGCTACTGCACTGCTTCGATAGCGCGTGCGCCCGTCATAACCTACGGCATTTTTTTGCAGAAAGTCAGCGCTGTTCGAGGTATGAGGAACCGTGTCGAGTAGCCCAGCTCTCGCAAGTGCCAGCGTTCCACCACAGATGCCAGCAATTGTCGCTCCACTTGAACGACTAGCATGAAGAAAGTCTCGAATATCCGGAGCTTCTGTACGCTCCCAGACCATTCCTCCAATCACGACAACAACGTCCGGTTTCCAGTCCAGGCATTGTTGCAAGCCACTATCGACAGTTACAGCCAATCCGCCCTGCGAGTGGAGCGGCCCTGTAACAGGTGCGAAAAACCCGACGTCGATCCCATAAAATGGAGACGCAGTTCCAGCAATGAATGCGTATTCCCAGTCAGCAAAACCCGGTGTCAGTATCAAACCCACGCGTGCCATCAGCCAGATTCCTCCATGAATGCCGATAGCGTACGGCGTCTTCAAACAGACATCAAGGTTCAGCTAGCGGTGCTCATAGAAGGGAGGATGATGTTCCCGGTCGCGATATTGGATTCAATATCGAAATTAAGAATACTGTGCTGCTGGCACCAGGGCCTTAGAACAATTTGAAATTTGTCAAGTTTCGGCAAGCTTGATTGACTACGATTATGAAGGCGAAAGCGAAGCTGACGCATCTTAGATAACACGCAATTGACTCCAGACCGCCGGGGGCATTTAGTGAACCCCTCAGACTTTGTCTTCAGTAAGTGACCGCTTTTGGCCGATAACTGTTCTCCACGAAGGACAACAATGGGTCGAAAGCTGCCGGTCGGGATGACCGCTTTCGACCCATTGCAGACACTCACGGAAAGGAGTACTGCAAACCGAGGCCTCCGATCGCCATTACTGCTGGCTCTGGCTTGACAGCACTCTTCAAATTCACTGCAATGAAATGCGTTTAGGGGACGAACCAAGGAACCAGCCATGGGCAAGACGCCATCCTGTTCCCGGGGGGCATCCTCCGTGCCTCGGTTTTCATTCCGGTGGGCTTGTTTCTGGTCTGCCTTACATTTTGGTTAGTTGAAGACCGCTTGGACCGCTTGGGCTTTGTAGTTCACGCCCAACGCGCCCGAGGCAATGTCAGCGCAGTGAACGCGGGCGGCAGTCATCCACAAATCGACTTTAGGGACGCCACTGGCAGAGTGATCAGCTCACCCGTAACTGGGTTGATGTTCGGCTACGCCATAGGCGACCGGGTTAACGTGTTGTATCGCCCTGAAGCGCCCGCTACGACCGCACTCATCGATGACCGAGGCGCGCTGTGGGGCGCGAGCCTGCTGGCCGGTCTGTTCGCTTGCGTATTCGCGTTGGGAGGTAGCCGCTACCACCTGGCCGCATGGATTTACCGACGCCGGATGGCGCAACCAGTTAAAATGGTTTGCGACCACCGCCGGCCTTTGGGTAGTGCGCCTCAATCAATGCCACCAATCAGCTCCACGGCAGCATCTGCTCCATCTCGGCCATGAAACGCTCGCGACGGGTTTGCTTGCGCTTACCGGCGTTACTCGAAATCGGAAAAGCTCATCTGACTCATGAGACGGAGGGCTTGTAGAGGGCAGTGGACGGAGGGCTATTTCAGCACAGGTCAGACGGCCTGTGCTGACTTGATTGGAGAATCCCTAAGCTTCAACGATATACATAATGGAAAATGGTTAGAGCAATGAGCAGTACCATTTGGATGGCTAACATGCTCACCAATAATCGTCTCATATTGGGCGGAAAACGTTTAACTTCATTTAAGTCAATCAAGCCTCTGCGCAAAAAGATTGACGGTATCGCCAGTACCAAAGAGATCGACCCCGTGCGCATGACTTTGCCCAGTAAGCCTGCATGCTGGAATATTTTTTTATTGCCGGCCACGTACGTACAGTTCGGGAGAAACGACTCAAAGTGCTCAGTGTATTTATGTGCGATGTAACACAGCACGATCATAGACAGAATTATGGGCGCAAGGATCAACAGCGCAATCAATCCAGGGTCAACTGCATTCACTCCGATACCTCACGATATAAAAAATCACCCACCATCTCACCTCCCCAGCTCCCGATGTCTCCGAAGATTTTACCGCCAACTGCACCGCCTACCACAGCACAAACCAGCGCTCCAGGGCCGCCTGTAGTAACCCCCAGAACGACTACACAAGCACCAGCTCCTGCCATACCTCCCGCATACCCACCGAGGCTGCCACCTCCCAGGCCACCTATCAACGCCGAGCTTTCAACATATTTGGCGCGGCGGCACTGGTCCTCCCGGCCCATTGTGCAGGCTTTATGAATCGACAAGCCTGTGGCAGCCACATCCAGCGCAGTACCGATATACGTGCCTTTCTTGACCAAATTCGACGCTTTGGCAACACCAGATACCTTGTCGGCATAGCCGGCGATCTCGCCTGAGTGGAGGTAGCTGCGGGTCGAGATGCCCAATGCCTGCTTGACCTTTCCTTGGTTACGTAACCCTGAACCGTACGCGGCGAAGTTTTCCAGCTGCTTTTCGAGCTTCATGAACAAAGCGGTGCGCTTGGCATAAAACGCGTCGCGGGCACTCAAGGTGCCAGAGCCGAGGTACTCGCGATGTAATTTCTCGATCTCCTCAAGTGTGTCCTTGATATTTTGCAGATGCCTGCTCCAGCCTTCACCGACTGCACCAACTCCCATTGAAGCGTTGGCAAGAACGCTTTGCAGCAAGTCGAAGTGCTCCAGGAAAAAATCATCCGCGTCCACCCCACTTGTAAGCAAGCCAGCGTGCACCTGAGCAGCCTTGGCCATGAGGAAAGCTTCGTGGCTGGTGCAAGAGGGTGTATCGGGGTCGCCGACGATCACCAGCTCCCCGCCCATAACCACACTGTTGGCAATGTGCGCATTCAGAACATCGAATTTGCCCTGAGCATGCCCCGATACCGGTGTGCTGGCCTTCAAAGACTGGTAGGACTGGGTTCTGGAGTTGATGAAGCTGCGTGCCTCACTCATCGTCTTACCTCACGCATACTTCTTATTGTTGATCCGGTCCCAGCCCCCCGTCACATTCCCTCCAGCTCTACCATCAGTTCGTTTCTGCCGAGTGTAGGTGGTCTTGATGCGTCCGTAGTTCAACTGAACGACCTCGATAGGAACGCCCGAGCCGGCGTTCTGCGAGTAGTCGGCAATGATCACTTCTTCCAAGACAATTTCGTAGTACTTGAGCTTGTCTGTGCCTGCCCGGCAAAGCACGAGCTTCACTTCTTTCAGATGTTGGCCCGCACAGCTTGCTTCCAGCAGCTTGCAACTCGCGCTGTCGAGAAACTTAGTGAAGGTGAAATTGGTCAGGGTCGTACGACCGGATGTCGCACCGCCAGAAGAGCTCGCGGTGGCAGATGTGCTTTGATTGACGGCGAAATTGTAGCTATTGATCTCGATCCAGTTGGTGTACTGCTCATCCAGCGCTTCGCCAGGGATACCGTCGATTTGGATGTAGGCATCGAAAGCCATATTTACCGCTCCTTGGTAATGGTTGGAATTATTCTCGAAGGAAGAGTATGACACTTATATCAAAAGAATGTTCCTGGGCACGTTATGGGTTTTCCGATCAAGTCAGCACAGGCTGACCTGACCTGTGTTGGGATAGCCCTTCCTAGGAATTGGGGGACGCTAGCGCACGATCCGCGCAATTTACTACCTGCTGAGAGAGGATTAGAAAGCCTTGGAGCGATGCGTAGCCTATTACTGGAGTAGTTGCCCCCGCGTCAGAAGGGCCCAAACGTCCTGGGAGTGCTTCTTCATGCCGAAGATCTTGCACGGCAATGTGATAAGTGACCCGATGGCGTAAAGCCACATGTCAAGAAGCACGATTGCTACAAAGTCCATGGTGTTTATATCTCCCGGGGCTACCGTAAGGGGCTGGCAATGGAATTCGTTTACCACGAGGGCAGCTTTGGGTCGACAGCGGACTGTGGGAGGTGGCTGTAGCTGACGACCCAGGATGGATCTTGGTTGGCTGAACGCCTGGATGGGGGAGTAAAGCTGTCTAAAACCGCCCGAAAGCGTCTCGGTCTTATTGGGCCAAAGTCGCTGAAACTGGCTGAACCCTATTAGACAGGCCAGATGCTCAGGCCGCTTGCGGTGCGGTCTGAGGATAGACTCCCACGCTACTGCTGCATTGCCGGGATGTGCTGGATGGACGCACAGCCGGCGCGTACCAATTTTTGCACCAATGGCTATGTTTTTGAGTGGGATGCAGTGTAGCGAAAGGTCCCGGTATTGAGGTTCTCGCCCGTGTCCGGTGATCTGATATAAAACCTTTCTGGACAGGGTAAGCGCACACTTGATGTAGCTCAGAGCTTCTGAGCATTGAGAGGTGCGTATGACCATAGATAGGGATGGAATGGATTGTGATCAGCAGGCTATCAGGCCGGCTGAAAACAATGGTCCGCCAGGCGGTCAAGACTCGGAAGGTAAAAGGGAGCAGCCCGAGGATCGCGACGATTCCGCACATAATCGGCCCTTTCGAGGCAGGCAGAGACCAGGCCCGCCGGACCCATCGCGGGCATCCAATGCCGAGCGTTATAGTTATCACAAGCGCCCACTGGAGTAACTGCCAGTACAGTGTGTAAAGGCTGGCGGAAGTACTGTTCAGCCCAGCTGATAGAAGCCCAGCCCCGCGCTGGGCTTTTTGCATTCATGCGACGCCATGAGGGCTTGTGCTAGCAGGGCTGGGCATCGACGTTCAGCGGTGGATGAGCAAGAGCTCGCTGATGATGCAGATCGAGCCGTCCTCGGCGGGTGTTGCGTCGGTGTAATCGACCTGGTTGTAGACCCCGCCGTGGAACTCGAACAGGTGTGAAGCCCAGGTGCTGTCGAGCTGCAAATCGCCCGACGAGGCGGATACCCCGTTGTATTCGGCCGTCACGTTTACCACGCCTTCAGACGTGGTGTGAATGCTGATGTGGAACGTCGCACCCAGTGGCACCCCCTTCAAAACCGTGGAGTTCACCGGATCGGTCTGGTTGAAGGTGCGCCGAAACCCGAAGGTGATGTTGCCCTTGTTCCAGAACACCTTTACCGGCGGGCCGTCATCCCCGCGTACGTGCATCTGGGCAATGACCACCTTCTGCGCCGAGTTGACCTTGGTCAGCGTCATGGTCTGGCGATTCCAGTGATTCTGGGCGCTGGCCAGCGTCCAGTCTTGCGTTTCTGTCCATTCGCAGCGTGTCCTGTGGGTGCTTTTGCTCGAAGCACCTTTGGTGGGTGCTGAAAACTGGATCGAGCCATCGCTGAGCACCGTCACGATGCTGGGGAAGCGGGCAATCGCTTCAGCACCGTTTAGCTCCAGAGCAACGGGGTTGGTTGAGGAGACGGCTATCGGCGTGGCGATGGTGAGGTGGCTGATATCTACGGCCATGGGGAGCTCCTGGCGAAAGGGTTTGAGTGGTTGAGCAGCCGTGCAAATGGCGGTCGAACACAAAATTAGCCTGTGGCTAAAATCAAATCAATAGCTTTTGGCTAAATTAATTTCGCTTTGTGGGATGTTACCTACTGGCGAAATTTTTCGCGATGGGGCTTTACGCTGGCTTTGGCGGTGAGATAAGCTTTAGCTGAATACTGTACGAATATACAGCTATCAGGATAAGAATATGTCTAGGCACATGCAGTCGGGACCCCAACAGCGCCAGGAAATGACTGGAATAGAGCGGCTTAGCCTGCGGGTATCGTCAATGATCAACCACCCACTCGCGCAGACGCAGCGTTGGGTAGTGGTGCACCGCCTGGATACCGACGGTGAAGCGGAATGGGAGGAGGTGATGGGCCAGTTGCTGGAAACGCCCGAGTTACAGTTGACGTTCAACGATGATGCTAGCGTGACGGTGCGATGGGCGCGCTCTAGCGTGGAAGAGCGTGATGATTTTGTCGTCGAGCGCGACTGCGAGATGCAGGTCGAGGAGGCGGCACCTTTCTGAGCTTCAGCAAAAGCCCGCCGGTCAGGGCGGGCTTCGGTTTATACCAGGTGGGCATTCCACACCAGAAGGACCCTGGCCTGAATGTAGGTCTCTTCCCGACGAATCATGCGGTCTTTGTGCCGCGAGTTGTCGGAGATCATCTCGAAGTGGTCCTCGTCCGCGATCTGTAGCCGCTTGATGTAGATGTGGTCGCCCCAGGAAAAGAAGTAGATGCCATCGCCGACGAATTCGCGGATGCTGACGTCGACGATCAGCGGGTCGCGGTGCCTGATGGTAGGTTCCATCGACTGACCCCAGCCGGTCACCATCTTCAGGTGATGGTGCTCGCTGAACTCCACGCCCAGCTCGCGCAGGTGGCTGGGGCTGACGCGAACGTCCTTGAACATCTCGGGGTAGTCGTGGGGGATCTGGCCACCGCCCATGGCGGCCCGCACGTCATAGTGGGCAATCCACACTTCGTCACCGACCAGGCCGGGGCGAAGCGGCTCGGCTTTCAGCAGCGTGGTATCTGCAGGCTCTTGCGCAGCTGCCAGCAGCCTTTGCCGGGTTTCTTCAGAGATCCCTTTGCCGCTTCGGGCCAGCATCTGCTTGACCAGGTCGGCTGCTGAGAGTTTGTTGTCACCTGCCTCGACAGCACCTTGCGCATGTTCGCCTGGCGACAGTGCGTCGAACCAGCCCCGTGGCAGGCCTTCGATGCCCTCGATGCGACGGGCCACGTCATCGCCCAGGTTTTTCACTGTCTTGTCCGAAAGGATCTGGCTCAGGTGTGCAGGCGCCATCCCCCAGCGCTCTGCGCAGGTCCCCTTTCTCTGGCTACCGATCAGTTTCACCAGGTTGTGCTTGCGAATTTGGTAGATGTCCATGGGGTGAAGCATGCCAGTGTTTAGCTTGCTGCTAAATGTGCGCATGGCTAAATCTGCTCTTGTGGTGCTGTTAGCTGTAGGCTAAATTAAGCGCGCAAACAAGGAAAGCTAACGAGACATTTTTCTCCAGGGCTGATCACATCATCATCTGTAATGAGGTTCACATGGATCCGACCGACCTCGGCCCGGGCACCGTCACTTGGTTGGGCGGTACGGGGACTGTACTGCTAGGTGCGTTTCTGTGGCTGCGCAAGTGGTTGTCCAGAGATGCAGTCGACCGCGCGATGGACAACGCGGAGCTTGCAGTCATCCGCCACCTGACAGAACTGCTGGACATCGAACGGGATGCCCGACGGGAGGCCCAGGCAAAAGCTGATCTGCTCGCCAAGGAACGAAACGAGCTGGTGATGACCGTAGGCCGGCTGCAAGGCAAGGTCATGGTGCTGACCAGTCAGTTGGGCAGTAGCGGCCAAACACGAGGTGGCAACCCCGGCAATCCGTGAAGAACAAAAAAAAGCCCGCCAGTTTGGCGGGCAACAGGGGCATAGGGAGCAACGCACAACAAATTCGGGTCAGGCAGCCAAGGTGCCTGGCTGCAACTGTTCGGCCAGTGCCCGGGCTGATGCGAGCGTCGGCATCGGGCCGCTGACGGCTTCGCCGTTGCGAACCAGGTACCAGCACGCCAGCAGGCCCTGCTCACGCAGTGAGACGGGAACGGCGCTACCGACAACGGACATGATCTGGATAGTGGCCATGGGGACCTCCTGTGAAACATGGCTCCACCATACGCAGCAGCCGGGGCAGTTTGAAATCAACTTCCTCGATAGTGATCATTGGTCCTATCAACCGTTACCACGTTCGGGCCTTGTTACTTTGACTCCGTTCTCTGTCAACCGAGCACAGGGAAACGGTAAAGGTTGTGTAAGGGACGACCAGTGACTGACTCTGTTACGCTGAATAAACGTTTCATTCATGACCAAGGAGCCTGTTATGCCGACAACTCCAAGCCGGGACACCGTGCTTTGCATCTCTCTGGCCGGTCGCCCGGGGACCTTCGGCGTGCGCTTTCACAATCACCTGTACCAGCAGCTGGGCCTGGATTTCTATTACAAGGCCATGCGCACCGATGACCTGCCGGCGGCGGTGGCAGGGATCCGCGCTCTGGGTATTCGCGGCTGTGGGGTGTCGATGCCCTACAAGGAAGCCTGCATGGCTTTGGTCGATGAAATCGATCCCTCGGCGGCGGCCATCGAGTCGGTCAATACCCTTGTCAACTGCGATGGCCACCTGAAGGCTTACAACACCGATTACCTGGCCGTGCGCCAATTGCTGGTGCAGCACCAGGTCGATCCGGGCACCGCGTTTGCCCTGCGAGGCAGCGGGGGCATGGCCAAGGCCGTGGCCAGCGCCTTGCGCGATGCCGGCTTTGCCGAAGGCATCATCGTTGCGCGCAACGAACAGGCCGGGCGCCAGTTGGCGGATGTCTGTGGTTATCGCTGGGTGCCTGAGCCAGGCGACCTCTGCCCGCCGATGCTGGTGAATGTGACGCCGATCGGTATGGCAGGCGGGCAGGAGGCAGATGAGCTGGCGTTTCCCGAGCACGCCATCGCGGCGGCGGAGCGGGTGTTCGACGTGGTGGCGATGCCGGCGCAGACGCCGTTGATTCGCCGGGCTCAGGTGTTGGGCAAGCCGGTGATCACTGGGCTGGAGGTCATAGCGCTGCAGGCGCTGGAACAGTTCGTGTTGTACACCGGGGTAAGGCCATCGCAGGAGCAGGTGGATGCGGCTGTGGCGTACGCGCGGGCTATCTAGTTCCCCCAGCCCCCTTCACGGCTTTAGCTGCGAAGGGGGCTGGCGAAACCAGGGTCAGAACACCTTGTTCCCGCCATCGAGCTGCTTGTCGACCAGTGCCCGGCCATGGGCCAGCGACACATGCTGCGCATTCTCAAGGTCGGAGAAGAACTGCATTGGCATCGACATGCGCTTGCTGGTGTGCCCGTCAGGTGCCGTGATCAGGCAGCCGGCGGCATAGGGCAGGGGTGAGTCGGGGTGGGGCATCACGCTGGCGGTGATGGTGTGCTCGCGGTATTCACAGTGAAGAGATTGCATCGTCCTTACCTCGCTGTGGCATGTGAAGCAGTTACCTTCATATACCACAGCAAGAGGCCGGGAGTTCCCGGCCCGACGAGCGCGCCGCGACGAACGCTCAGTCCTTGAGGTCGGTTGGCTGGATCACTTCGACCCAGTAACCGTCCGGGTCCTTGACGAAGGCCAGGTGGTTCATGCGCCCGTCCTGCAGGCGTTTCTGGAACGGTACGTCCAGTTCCTCGAAGCGCGCGCAAGCGGCGCGTACGTCGGGTACCGAAATGCAGATATGGCCAAAGCCGCGCGGGTCGGTGTTGCCATTGTGGTAGGCGAACTCGGCATCGTTTTCGGTGCCATGGTTGTGGGTCAGCTCCAGCACGCCAGGGATCGACTTCATCCACTGGTGGCGGGCGGTGTCATCAGCGGGGATCTGTGCCGGGTCGACCAGGGCCAGGAAGTACAGGCTGAAAGCGGCTTCAGGGAAGTCACGCTTGTCCACCAGGCGGAAGCCCAGCACGCGGGTGTAGAAGTCCAGCGACTTCTCGATGTCCTTGACCCGCAGCATGGTGTGGTTGAAGACGAACTGGGCGGTGGCGGCGTCAGGTTGCGCGGTGACGCCAGGCAGGGTTTGCAGATCGTGCAGGCTCATGGGAACTCCTGAGACGGGGCCGGGCGCAGGGCGCCGGCAAAACAGACAGGCTGGCCATGATACGGCAGTGCACCGATTGCGCAAATGAAAGCGCCCTGCAAAGGCAGGGCGCTGAAATTAGAGGCCCGCATGTGCGGGCGCGTGATGGGGTCGCTAATCCTTTAGCTGTTTCGATACTGAGCCAGTCCTTGTGAAAAAAGTGTGAAGCCTGTGTGCACATTTCATCAGCGTACCCAGCTTTCTACCGTGGCGGCCCCATACTGTTCTTTCCAAGCCTTGAGACCGCGGTGGTTGCCGCCTTTGGTCTCGATTCGCTCGCCGGTGTGCGGGTTCTGATAGACCTTGACCACCCGTGGGCGGCGTTGTTGCTTGGCGGGTGTGCTGGAAGCGCGGGCCACAGCCTTCGGGTCGAGGATGGCGATGATATCGCGCAGGCTCTTGTCATAGCTTTTCATCAGGCCGACTAGTTTCTGCTCGAATTCGATTTCGCGTTTGAGGCCGGCATCCTTTTTCAACGCTTCCAGTTGCGCCATCTGTTCCTGGAGCGCTTTTTCGGCAGCACGAAACTCTGCAAGTCTGGACACTGTAATCACTCCTGTACGTCGGTCGTGGCAGGGCGTGACGAACATTGAAAAAGAGTAAAACGCCGGCCACGCAGGTGGGTTCCACTGTTCGCTGATATCGAGTGTAGTCATTCATGGCTACCGGGTAAACTGCTAACTTTTTGCAAGTAAGCCGGGAACTTTCCCAGTTTTGCGTGCGGTATTTGGCGGTTTTTCTGCGGTTGCGCGACCGGGGGGCTAGACCATGGTCCAATGGCCTGCGTCAGAGCCTTTGCGCGATCATTTCAGATAATGGCCGACTCATGTTCGGGCTTGCCGCAGTACCGTGGCCAATGCGTGCCGCAGGTTGTTAAATCGTGTTAATTCTGGATGTTTCTTCGCATGTTTTCCCCTTTTCCCCTCGCCCCCGGGCGCCGTGTTACCGGCCTGTTTCTGTTGTGTGCCGGTGTCAACGCCCAGGCTGCCGGGTTTCTTGAAGACAGCAGTGCCAAGGTTGAAGCACGCAATGTCTATTTCAACCGGGACTTCCGGGACGGTTACAGCAGTTCCAGCCAGGGGGCATCCAAGCGCGAAGAGTGGGCACAAGGCTTCATCCTCAATGTGCAATCGGGTTATACGCAAGGCCCGGTAGGTTTCGGAGTGGATGCGCTGGGCATGTTCGGCTTCAAACTGGATTCCAGCCCGGCCGACAGTAACAGTGGGTTGCTGCCCTCGTCCGGTCACGATCCCCGGCACTCGGCCGACCAGTATGCGAAGATGGGCCTGGCGGCTAAGGTCAAGGTCTCCAGTACTGTGCTCAAGTACGGCTCGATGATGCCGGATGTGCCGTTGCTCAAGTACAACGATGGCCGTCTGCTGCCCACCCTGTTCCAGGGGGCCATGCTCACCTCCGAAGAACTGCACGACCTGAAGTTCACCCTGGCTCGCCTGGACAAGTACACCGCGCGGGACTCCACCGACCGCCAGGACATCCGCGTGCACTGCAAGAACAAGCGTTATGCTTGCGATACCGAAGCCGACCACTTCGACCTGGCCGGTGTCGACTACCGTTTCAACGAGCGTTTCAGTGCCCAGTACCAAGTGGCCAGGCTGGAGAATATCTACCGCCAGCACTTTCTCGGGCTGGTGGCCAGTCAACCGCTGGCGGTGGGCAGCCTGTCGGCTGACTTACGGCTGATCAAAAGTGATGACATCGGCAATGCCCGTGCGGGCGAAATCGACCATCGCGCCTTCAGCGGCATGCTTGGCTATAGCCTAGGTGGCCACAAGCTCAGCGGCGGCTGGCAGCGCATGTATGGCAACAGCGCCATGCCGTACCTGGATGGCAGCAACCCGTACCTGGTCAACTACGCCCAGGTCAATGATTTCGCCGCTGCCCAGGAGCGCTCCTGGCAAGTACGCTATGACTACGACTTCAAGGCGCTGGGTGTGCCCGGCCTGACCTTCTTCACCCGTTACATCAACGGTGACAATATCAAGGTGCCGGGCAGCCGTGCCGAAGGCAAGGAGTGGGAGCGCGACACCGAGTTCAAGTACCAGGTACAAAGTGGCACTTTCAAGGATGTCAGCGTACGCCTGCGTAATTCCACTTACCGCAGCAACTATGAAAGGTGGGCGCGTGACATGGATGAGACGCGGGTCATTGTCAGCTACAACTTCTCGATCTTCTAAGCGGCCGCTTTGCCAAATACCGGTAGCCGCCTGACAATAGAGGTGGGTTTGCGCAAAGGGCAGGGCAATGAAAGACCTGTTGTTGATCGGCATCGGCGCGGGTGACCCGCGCCAGGTCACCTATGAAGCAGTCGATGCGCTGCGATGCGCTAGCGTGTTCTTCGTGCTCGACAAGGGCAACGGCAAGGATGAGCTGGTGCGCCTGCGCAAGGTCATTCTGCAGCGCTACCGTCCCGAAGGTGGCTATCGCCTGGTGCCGGTGGTCGACCCGTTGCGCGATGTGCAGGCGGAGGACTACCTGGGTGCGGTGCAGAGCTGGCACCGGCGGCGTGCTGCGCTGTATGCGCGCCTGATCGAGGAGGAAATTGGCGACGGGGAAACAGGTGCCTTCCTGCTGTGGGGCGAGCCCACCCTGTACGACAGCACCCTGCGTATTCTCGACCTGGTCCGCGAACACGGCGTGACGTTGCGCTTGCAGGTCATCCCTGGCATCAGCAGTGTGCAGGCGCTTGCGGCGCGGCACCAGGTGCCGCTCAACCGCGTCGGCGAGCCCCTGACTGTGCTGCCGGGGCGACGCCTGGCCGGGCAGGGGCCTATCGACAATGTGGTGGTGATGCTCGACGGGCAGTGCGCCTTTGCCGGGCTCGATGACCCGGCGTTGACTATCTATTGGGGGGCGTACCTGGGGACCGAGGATGAAGTGCTGATTGCCGGGCCGTTGCAGGCAGTCAAGGCACAGATACTGGAAGTGCGTGAGCGGGAGCGGGCGCGCAAGGGGTGGATCATGGATACCTATCTGCTGCGCAGAGCGCTGTGAGGTGGGTTGCCTGTGTCGGCCTCTTCGCGGGCAAGCCCGCTCCTACGAGCGAAACAGGCGACACCGTGCTCAAGGGTTACCCAGAATACCCACCACCGTGTCCCGCAACTTGTCGATACTGAAGGGCTTGCCGATCAGGTGCATGCCCTCCGGTACATTGAAGCTGTCGGCGTAGCCGCTGGCGAACAGCACCGGTAATAGTGGCCGCAGTTCGCGCGCTTTGCCCGCCAGCACTTCACCTCGCATGTCCGGCAGCCCTACATCGGTCATCATCAGTGCCAGCGCTTGGTCCGGATCCTCGAGTACCCGCAGGGCGGCTGCGGCGTCTTCTGCCTCGATGACCTTGTAGCCCAGCTCGTCGAGCACTTCGACCATCAGCATGCGTACGATGTCGTCGTCTTCGACTACCAGAAGGTGCATGGTTCAAATCCTGTACAAATGAGTGTCTTTAATCTGTGCACCGCGCGGCATCAGAAGTTCCCGAGGATACCGCTCCATGCAAACAGATGGAACGATTGCCGAACGCAACCTTCAAATACTGGCTTAATGCCCTGCCAGACCTGTCAAAGCTGGTTAGACTCGCTTATCAGGACAGCGCAGTGGCAGATAACAATAACGACTGACCGGCCACTCTTTTCAATGGACTTTTCTAGCTCGGGCGTTTTCTCATGATTCAAGCAGCCTCGATGGACCAGCGAAGCTTTCGCAAGCTGTTGAGCCGCAACATCGGCCTTCCCTTGGGGGTTGGCCTGCTGGGGGCCGTGGCCTTCGTCGCGGTGATCAACTACCTGCTTTCGGCCATGCAGTGGGTCGAGCACACCGACCGGGTGATCGGCAATGCCAACGATACGGTCAAGCTGTCGATCGATATGGAAACGGGCATGCGCGGCTTCCTGATCACGGGCGACGAGCGCTTCCTTGACCCCTACGAGGTGGCCAAGCCACGCATTTTCGGCAGCCTGCAGAGCCTGCGCGGCATGGTCGAGGACAACCCCCAACAGGTCGACCGCATCGATCGGCTGATCGCCTTGCAGCAGGCCTGGAACGACTTCGGCAACCAGATGATTAACCTGCGCCGCAGCCAAGGCGATTACCAGACCTTGATCGGCAACGGCCGGGGCAAGCGCATCACCGATGAAATCCGCAAGGAATTCGATGACCTGATCAGTACCGAACAACAACTGCGCATGGCCCGCAACGAAAAAGTCAGTTCCGTCACTGTGATGGCGATCTCGTCTTTCGTGCTGTTCATTGTCGGCCTCAGTGCATTGCTGGCTTACCTGGGCCGTCGCGACCTGTTGGCACTTTCGGCCAGCTACGATGAAAACCTGCAGGCCCAGCAACGGTCGGCGCAGCGCCTGGAGCACCAGGCCTGGTTGCGCAGCGGCCAGACTCAGTTGGCGCAGCAGGTGCTCGGGCAACTGACCCTGCCCATGCTTGGCGAGAACATCCTGCGCTTTTTTGCCTCTTATCTGGGCAGCGTGGTGGGCGCCGTGTACGTGCGCGACGAGCATGGCCGGCTGGTGCGCGTGGCCTGTTATGGCCTGGGTGCTGAAGAGCAGGCCCGCGAGCAGGTCGAACCGGACCACCATGGCCTGTTGGCCCAGGCGGTCCGCGAAGGCCGCTTGCTGCGCCTGGACGACCTGCCCGAAGACTTCTATCGCCTCAGTTCCGGCCTGGGCAGCGGCTTGCCGCGCAGTGCGCTGCTGATGCCGGCGACCGAAGACGGGCAGATCAACGGGGTGATCGAGCTGGGTTTCCTGCGCCCCTTGCAAGAGCGGGATGAAGAGCTGCTGGAGCGGGTCGGCGGCAACCTGGGCATGTCGATCGAGAGTGCGCGATATCGTCAGCGCCTGCAGGAAGTGCTGGCCGAAACCCAGCAACTCAATGAAGAGCTGCAGGTGCAGCAGGAAGAACTCAAGACTGCCAACGAAGAGCTCGAAGAACAGTCACGGGTGCTCAAGGAGTCGCAGGCCCATCTGGAGACCCAGCAGGCCGAACTCGAGCAGACCAACGAGCAGTTGTCCGAACGCACTGAAGCACTGGACCGCAAGAACGATGAACTGAGCCAGGCGCAGCTGGAGCTGCAAGCCAGGGCCGACGACCTGCAGCGATCGAGCAAGTATAAGTCCGAATTCCTCGCCAACATGTCCCATGAGCTGCGCACGCCGCTCAACAGCTCGCTGATCCTGGCCAAGCTGCTGGCAGAAAACGGTGAAGGCAACCTCAGCGAAGAGCAGGTCAAGTTCGCCGAATCCATCTACTCGGCCGGCAACGATCTGCTCAATCTTATCAACGACATCCTCGATATCGCCAAGGTCGAGGCCGGCAAGCTCGAAGTACGGCCCGAGACCACCCAGGTCGAGCGACTGGTCGACGGCTTGCGCGGCATGTTCCAGCCGCTTGCCGGTCACAAGGGACTGGCCTTCGAGGTCAAGGTCGAGCCGCAGGTACCGACCACGCTGTTCACCGACCGTCAGCGCCTGGAGCAGATCCTCAAGAACCTGCTGTCCAACGCCATCAAGTTCACCGAGCGTGGCCAGGTCAGCATGAACGTCAGCTTCCAGGCTGGCAGCGGTATCGTGTTCGCGGTCCGTGACACCGGCATCGGCATTGCGGCCGATCAGCAGCAGGCGATCTTCGGCGCCTTCCACCAGGTCGATGGCACCAGCAATCGCCGCTATGGCGGCACTGGCCTGGGCCTGTCGATCTCCCGTGACCTGGCGCATTTGCTCGGTGGCCAGATCAATGTCGACAGCAGCCCCGGGCAAGGCAGCGTGTTCAGCCTGATTCTGCCGGAGCGCTATGCCGCCGAGGACGAAGGCGTCGAGCCGCAAAGCCTGCGCCCGGCCGTCGATGCGTTGCCGCCTGTACCGCAAGCGCCGTTGGCCGCCGCGGTCATGCGCCCGGCACCGGCTTTTGCCGACGACCGCGAGCGCGCCCCTTTCGATACCCGTTGCATTCTGGTGATCGAAGACGAGCCCAACTTTGCCCGCATCCTCTTCGACCTGGCCCATGAGCTGGGCTACAGCTGCCTGGTGGCCCATGGCGCCGACGAAGGCTTCGAGCTGGCCGCCCAGTACATTCCGGATGCGATCCTGCTGGATATGCGCCTGCCCGACCACTCGGGCCTGACCGTCCTGCAGCGCCTCAAGGAGCAGGCCGGCACCCGCCATATCCCGGTGCACATCATTTCGGTGGAAGACCGCGTCGAGGCGGCCATGCACATGGGGGCGGTGGGGTATGCGGTCAAACCCACCAGCCGCGAGGAGCTCAAGGAGGTGTTCGCTCGCCTGGAAGCCAAGCTTACGCAAAAGCTCAAGCACATCCTGCTGGTGGAAGACGACGACCTGCAGCGCGAGAGCATCGCCCGGCTGATCGGCGACGACGATGTCGAGATCACGGCCGTGGCCATGGCCCAGGATGCCCTGGCGCTGTTGCGCCAGAACATCTACGACTGCATGATCATCGACCTCAAGCTGCCAGACATGCTCGGCAACGAGCTGCTCAAACGCATGACCGCAGAGGATATCCGCGCCTTCCCGCCGGTGATCGTGTATACCGGCCGCAACCTCACCCGTGAGGAAGAAGCCGACCTGCTCAAGTATTCACGCTCGATCATCATCAAGGGCGCACGTTCGCCAGAGCGCCTGCTGGACGAAGTGACGCTGTTCCTGCACAAGGTCGAATCGCAGTTGTCCAACGAACGTCAGCGCATGCTCAAGACCGCGCGCAGCCGCGACAAGGTGTTCGAGGGCCGCAAGGTGCTGCTGGTGGACGACGATGTGCGTAATATCTTCGCCCTGACCAGTGCCCTGGAGCACAAGGGCGCCATTGTCGAAATCGGCCGCAACGGGCGCGAAGCCATCGAGCGCCTGGAGCAGCACGACGACATCGACCTGGTGCTGATGGACGTGATGATGCCGGAGATGGATGGCTTTGAGGCCACCCGCCTGATCCGTCAGCAACCGCGCTGGCGCAAACTGCCGATCATCGCGGTGACCGCCAAGGCCATGAAGGATGACCAGCAGCGTTGCCTGCAAGCCGGTGCCAATGATTACCTGGCCAAGCCGATCGACCTGGACCGCCTGTTCTCGTTGATCCGTGTCTGGCTGCCGCAACTGGAGCGAATTTGACTAGCGAACGCAACACCGACATCGAGATCCGGCTGCTGATCGAGGCGATCTACCTCAAGTACAGCTACGATTTCCGCAATTATTCCGGCGCTTCGATCAAGCGCCGGATTCTCCACGCGCTGCGTCAGTTCGATTGCCTGACGGTGTCCGCGCTGCAGGAGCGCGTGCTGCACGACCCGGGCATGTTCATGCAGTTGCTGCAGTACCTGACGATCCCGGTCAGCGAGATGTTCCGTGACCCTGACCACTTCCTTGCCGTGCGCAACGAAGTGGTGCCGCTGTTGCGGACCTGGCCCTCGATCAAGGTCTGGATCGCGGGTTGCAGCACGGGGGAAGAGGTGTATTCCATGGCCATCCTGTTGCGTGAGGAAGGGCTGCTTGAACGCACCATCATCTACGCCACCGACATCAACCCGCTTTCGCTGGACAAGGCCAAGCAGGGTATCTACTCGATGCAGAGCATGCGCGAATACGAGGAAAACTACCGCCTGGCCGGTGGCCGCCGAGACTTCGCCGAGTACTACACCGCCGCCTATGGCAACGCCATCATGGACAGCAGCCTGCGCGACAACGTGACTTTCGCCGACCACAGCCTGGCCACCGACAGCGTGTTCTCCGAGACCCAACTGGTGTCGTGCCGCAATGTGCTGATCTACTTCAACAAGGACCTGCAGGATCGGGCGCTCGGCCTGTTCCATGAGTCGCTCTGCCACCGCGGTTTCCTGGTGTTGGGTAGCAAGGAGTCGGTGGACTTTTCGGCCTACAGCGAACGTTTCGAGCCGCTGGTCAAGCCCCAACGGATCTTCCGTAAATCATGAACGGCGTACGTGCAGTGGTGATCGGCGCCTCGGCGGGTGGCGTGGCGGCATTGTTCCAGGTGCTCGGCGCGCTGCCATCGGCGTTTGCCATCCCGGTGCTCTGCGTGTTGCACCTGCCGGACGATCGCCACAGCCAGCTGGCTGGCGTGATGCAGCGGCGGCTGCATCGGCCGGTGTGCGAGGCACATGACAAGGAGAGGATCCGCAGCGGGCAGATCTATGTGGCGGGGCCGGGTTACCACTTGTCGGTGGAGCGCGACCTGACGCTGTCGCTTAGCCAGGAGGAACCGGTGCATTTCTCGCGCCCCGCGATTGATTTCCTGTTCATCTCGGCGGCCGATGCCTACGGCGACGGCCTGCTGGGTGTGCTGCTCACCGGGGCCAACGAAGACGGCGCCAGGGGCCTTGTCTACATCAAGAACAATGGGGGGCGCACGATCGTCCAGGACCCTCGTGACGCACAGGTTGCCCTGATGCCGGAGGCCGCTCTGGCCCTGCACCAGCCCGACCATATCCTTACTCTGAGCGGTATCGGGCAGTTGCTCGCGACCTTGGAATACAGCGCATGCTAAGCCACACCATCGCCAAACTGCTGATTGTCGACGACTTGCCGGAAAACCTGCTGGCGCTCGAGGCCCTGATCCAGGGCGAGGACCGTGAGGTGCACCAGGCCCAGTCTGCCGAGGCTGCGTTGTCGTTGCTGCTCGAGCACGAGTTTGCACTGGCCATTCTCGATGTGCAGATGCCGGGCATGAACGGTTTCGAACTGGCCGAGCTGATGCGCGGCACCGACAAGACCAAGCACATCCCGATCGTCTTCGTCAGTGCGGCGGGCCGCGAGATGAATTATGCCTTCAAGGGCTACGAGAGCGGGGCCGTGGACTTTCTGCACAAGCCGCTCGACACCCTGGCGGTGAAAAGCAAGGTCTCGGTGTTCGTCGACCTGTTCCGCCAGCGCAAGGTGCTTGGCCGGCAACTGGAAGCCCTGGAGCAGAGCCGCCAGGAACAGGAGCTGCTGCTCAGCCAGCTGCAGGTGGCACGGTGTGAGCTGGAGCATGCCGTGCGCATGCGTGACGACTTCATGTCGATCGTCTCCCACGAGGTGCGTACGCCGCTCAATGGCCTGATCCTGGAAACCCAGTTGCGCAAGATGCACCTGGCACGGGGCAACCTGGACGCGTTCAGTGTCGACAAGCTGCAGGCCATGGTCGAGCGCGACGAACGGCAGATCAACAGCCTGATCCGGTTGGTCGAGGACATGCTTGATGTTTCGCGCATCCGTACCGGTAAATTGTCGCTGCGGCCCAAACTGTTTGACCTGGGCCAACTGGTGCGT
Source organism: Pseudomonas sp. FYR_5 (assembly GCF_043106315.1). Taxonomy (NCBI): domain Bacteria; kingdom Pseudomonadati; phylum Pseudomonadota; class Gammaproteobacteria; order Pseudomonadales; family Pseudomonadaceae; genus Pseudomonas; species Pseudomonas sp. FYR_5. The sequence goes on from NZ_JBICMK010000029.1 coordinate 20,926, forward strand.
GGGCTGGTGGAAAACTTCACGGCGCAGGCCATGGCCCTGGAAACACACATCGAATTGCAGCGTTGCGAAGCGCTGAAGGGGGAGTGGGACGAATTCCGGATTGAACAAGTAGTGGCCAACCTGTTGTCCAATGCAATGCGTTACGGCGAGCGCAATCCGGTGCAGGTACGGGTGTTCGAGCAGGGCGGCATGGCCTGGGTGCAGGTGCAGGATCACGGTATCGGTATCAGCGCCGTCAACCAGCAGCGGATCTTCCAGCAGTTCGAGCGGGTCGCTGCCCAGCAGGCTAGCGGAGGTCTGGGCCTGGGGTTGTACATCTCCGAGCAGATCGTCCAGGCGCACGGTGGCCGGATACAGGTTGAAAGCGAGGAGGGCAAGGGTGCCACATTCACCCTGCAATTGCCGCTGGCAACATTCAAAGAACAAAACGACCAGGCGCGGGCAACCTCTGTGTAAGCCTGGGGTCTGATGGCCAACTGTAAGTATTTCAAGGCGTTAACATGAGTGAAGATGCACAAGATGTGGTTCTGGTCGTCGAGGATGAACCGGCGATTCGCATGATTTTGCGCGATTACCTGGCGGGTGAGGGGTACCACGTCCTGGTGGCTGAAGATGGCGAGCAGGCGTTTGCCATCCTGGCCAGCAAGCCGCACCTGGACCTGATGGTGACGGACTTCCGTTTGCCGGGCGGGATCTCGGGCGTGGATATTGCCGAGCCCGCGGTGAAGTTGCGGCCAGACCTGAAGGTGATCTTCATCAGCGGCTACCCGGCGGAGATTCTCGAATCTGGTAGCCCGATCACCCGCAAGGCACCTATCCTGGCCAAGCCGTTTGACCTGGATACCTTGCACGAGCAGATCCAGTCGCTGTTGCGTTGAGGCATCCGGCCTCTTCGCGGGGCAAGCCCGCGCAGGGGCCCTGGCAGGCTATCGCAGCGTCCGCTCAATCCCGCCGACCAGCAAGTTTTCCATCAGCTCCAACCCCTGTTCTTCAGGCAATGCTTTGAGTAACCCCGGCAGCTGATTGAGAAGCGTCGCCAGTACATGCGCTGTGGCGTCCAACGCTTGCCCCGGCAGTTTTGCTTGCGGTGCGATCAGGCGCAGCAAGCCTGCCTCATAACGCTTGCGCAACGCTGCAAGGTGCGCCTGTTGCGCCTCACTCAAACAACACAAATCCCGCTCGGCCAGCCGAAACTGCAGCGGCCGCTCGGCATGCAGCTGCCAGTGCGCAGCAATCAGGCAGCTCAACGCCGATGCCCCACGGGCCATGGCCCGGCGGGCCTGGTCCAGCGTGGCTTGCAGCTCTTCGTACAACTCTTCGATCAAGTCGTACAGCAGGTCCTGCTTGCTGGGGAAGTGATGGTACAGCGAGCCGGCGGTCAGCCCCACATGGGCCGCCAGCTCGCGCATGCTGACCTGGCCAAAGCCCTTTTCGGCAAACAATGCCATGGCCCGGTCACGTCGCTCCTCAAAGTTGGCACAGCGCATTGCGGCATTGACCGGGGGCATGGTGCTTGGTCCTCAGTAGGTGAAGAAACCGCGACCGCTCTTGCGCCCCAGCCAGCCGGCCGCGACCATTTCCTTGAGCAGTGGAGCAGGGCGGTACTTGCTGTCGTTGAAGCCGTCATGGAAGGCCTCCATGATCGCCAGCAGGGTGTCCAGCCCGATCAGGTCGGCCAGGGCCAGCGGGCCGATCGGCTGGTTGCAGCCCAGGCGCATGCCGGTGTCGATATCCTCGGCACTGGCCAGGCCTTCCTGGCGCACGAAGATCGCCTCGTTGATCATCGGCACCAGGATGCGGTTGACCACGAAGCCCGGGCGGTTACCGGCGGTGATCGGGGTCTTGCCGACTTTTTCCGTCACCAGCAGTGCCTGGGCGTAGGTGCTGTCGCTGGTCTGCAGGCCACGAATGATCTCCACCAGCGCCATCATCGGTACCGGGTTGAAGAAGTGCACACCAATGAAGCGCTCGGGGTGCTCGATGCAGGCGGCCAGTTGAGTCACTGACAGCGACGAGGTGTTGGTGGCGATCAGGCAGTCGGCGGCGACGTTGGCTGCCACCTGCTGCAGGATGCGCTGCTTGAGCTGCAGGTTCTCGGTAGCCGCCTCGATCACCAGCTGTGCAGCGCTGAGCTGGGTGTAGTCGGTGCTGGTGCGGATGCGGGCTTTGGCGGCTGCGGCTTTGTCGGCGTCGAGGGTGCCTTTGCTGACCTGGCGCTCGAGGTTCTTGCTCAAGGTGGCCACACCGCGCTCAAGCGCTGCGTCGGAAACATCCACCAGCAGCACCTGGTAGCCGGCAATGGCGCACACCTGGGCTATGCCGTTGCCCATGGTGCCCGCGCCGATCACGGTGATCTGTTCAATGCTCATGTGTCAGCCTCCCTCAGACGCGCTCGAACACGACAGCGATGCCTTGGCCACCGCCGATACACATCGTGGCCAGCGCGTAGCGGCCCTGGATGCGCTGCAGCTCATGGATGGCCTTGGTGGCGATGATCGCACCGGTGGCACCCACTGGGTGGCCCAGGGAAATGCCCGAACCGTTGGGGTTGACCTTTTCCGGGTCGAAGCCCAGCTCGCGGGCAACCGCGCAGGCCTGGGCGGCGAAGGCTTCGTTGGACTCGATCACATCCAGGTCTTGCAGGTTCAGGCCGGTTTTTTCCAGCACTTTGCGGGTGGCCGGGATCGGCCCCAGGCCCATCAGTTCAGGTTCCACCCCGGCGTGGGCATAGCCCACCAGGCGTGCCAGAGGCTTCAGGCCCAGGCGGCGCACCGCGTCACCTGTGGCCAACACCAGGCCGGCGGCGCCATCGTTGATACCGCTGGCGTTGCCGGCGGTGACGGTACCGTCTTTCTTGAATACCGGCTTCATACCGGCCAGTTGCTCGGCGGTTACATCAGCACGCACATGCTCGTCGACACTGAACTGCACGCTGCCCTTGCGGGTTTTCAGCTCCAGCGCAACGATCTGGCTGGCGAAGCGGCCCTCGGCAATGGCACGAGCGGCGCGGCGCTGGCTGGTCAGGGCCAGTTCGTCCTGCATTTCGCGGGTAATGCCATGCTTGGCCGAGACGTTCTCGGCGGTAATGCCCATGTGGAAGTGCTGGAAGGGGTCCTGCAGTACGCCGACGGTATAGTCGATGCCTTGCAGATCACCCATGCGTGCACCCCAGCGCGCTTGTGGCAGCAGGTAAGGGCCACGGCTCATGGATTCGGCGCCGGCCGCGACGGCCACGTCGGTGTCGCCCAGCAACAGGCCCTGGGCCGCAGAGACAATGGCCTGCAGGCCAGAGCCGCACAGGCGGTTGACGTTGAATGCCGGCGTTTCCTTGGGGATGCCGGCGTTCATTGCCGCTACCCGTGCCAGGTAGGCGTCACGCGGTTCGGTGGGGATTACCGTGCCCATCACCAGGTGGCCGACTTGCTCGGCGGCCAGGCCCGAGCGCTCGATGGCGGCGCGGGTCACGGCGCTGGCCAGGTCGGCCAGTGGCAGGTCCTTGAGAGAACCGCCGAAGCCACCAATGGCTGAACGGACGGCACTGACGACGTAGATTTCTGCGCTGCTCATAAGGGCTCCGATTGCGAAGGCGTGGCGGGACCGGGCCAGGCTCTGCGAGAATGGTTGGCGGCCCCGAAGTGGGATCGAGTCTAGGCAAAGGCTCTGTTGCAGCCTATGCCGGATCTGTTCAAACAACCTGGCACTTTTTGCCACTCAGCATAGACAGCGAAAACCGCCATGCGCGAAAGCGATTCAGTCGCCGTGTACTTCCTCAACGCCATGCTCCACGCTCTGCGCGACACCCCCGCCGAGCGTGACGCCCAGCTGCTTGCAGTGGGCATCGCCCCGCAGCTGCTCGATCAGCCTCAGGCGCGGGTGCCGGCCAAGGCGTTCGCCCAGCTGTGGCTGGCGTTGATCCAGCGCCTGGACGATGAGTTCTTTGGCCTCGACAGCCATGGTATGCCGCTGGGCAGTTTCGCCCTGATCTGCCGGGGCTTGATCCTCGAACCGAACCTGGAAAAGGCCTTGCGCCAGTGCATGGGGGGCTTCGGCCTGTTCCTGCGTGACCTGCGTGGCAGCCTGACAGTACGTGGCGGTCGGGCGTTGATCAGCGTGCAGTCGAACATTGCCGACCCCTTGACTCGGGTGTATGCCGAGGAAACTTACCTGGTGCTGATGATCGGCATGCTGTGCTGGCTGGCCGGGCGGCGAATTGCCATCGACCGCACGGAGCTCGCGGTGTCGCGCCCGGCCCAAGAGGACGACTTGCTGCTGTGGGGGCCGGACCTGCGCCTGGGCAGCGGACGCACCGAGGTGGAGTTCGACAGCGCTTACCTGCGCCTGCCGGTGGTGCAGGACCGGGCGGCTTTGAAGACCTTCCTGCGCAGTGCGCCGCAGGGCCTGGTGATCCGCTTTCGCAATCAGAACGGGCTGGTGGCTGAGGTGTATCGGCACCTGCGGGCATTGCGCTATGGGCAGTGGCCGACATTGGCCGCGCTGGCGCAGCAGCAGGGGATCAGTGCCAGTACCTTTCGCCGGCAGTTGGAGCGGGAGGGGCGTTCGTACCAGCAGATCAAGGATGAAGTGCGCCGGGCCATGGCCTTCGAGCGGTTGCGCGAAGGGGCGTTGAGCATCGCCGAAATTGCCGAGCAGGCGGGGTTTCAGGAACCGAGTGCGTTCCACCGGGCGTTCAAGAAGTGGACCGGACAGAGCCCTGGGAGCTACCGGGCACGGTTGGTCGGCCTGCGTTCTACCTGTGGGAGCGGGCATGCCCGCGAAGAAACCAACGCGGTGGATGGCACCGGCTCTGCCGGTGTTCGCGGGTAAACCCGCTCCTACAGGGCACGAACAGAATTGTGGGGGCGGGCATGAATTGTAGGAGCGGGCTTGCCCGCGAATAGGCCAGCACAGGCCACCCGAAAGAATCAGGCCGGCACCATGGCAAAGCCGACGCCGAACCGGTTCCAGGCATTGATGGTGGCAATTGCCAAGGTCAGGTTGGCCACTTCGGCTGGCTCGAAGTGTTCCTGCAGGGCTTCATATTGCCCCTGCGGCGCACCCTGTTCAGGCAAGCGGGTCAGGCTCTCGACCCAGGCCAGCGCAGCACGTTCACGCGGTGTGAAGTAGCTGGTTTCCTGCCACACGCAAAGGGTCTGCAGGCGTGCTTCGGTCTCACCGGCCTTGCGCGCATCGTTGGCGTGCAGGTTGACGCAGTAGGCGCAGCCGTTGATCTGCGAAGCGCGCAGGCGTATCAGCTCCAGCAGCGAGTTCTCAAGGCCGCTGTTGGCCAGGGCCTGCTCCAGGCCGACCATGGCTTTGTAGGCTTGTGGGGCGTGTTTGGCCCATTCGATACGGTTGTGCATGGCAGTCTCCAACGTGCGGGGGTAGGGCGCTACTGTAGCGCCGCTCATTGGCCACCCCGATAGCCAATTTTGCGCATAAGCGGGAGGCCAATCGCCTATTCAGGTGGCCACTGACCTGCATCCAATCTCTTCATTTCTGCCAAGTCAGCCGAGCCGGGATAATGGCCAGTTCCTGCTTCAAGAGAACCGATTCACAATGAGAGCTGCACTGAACCTGTTGCTGGTGATCCTGCTGGCGTTGAACCTGCGGCCGATCCTGACCAGTATCGGCCCGTTACTCGAACCCATGCGCGCCAGCACCGGCCTGGGTTACCAGCAGGCTGCCCTGCTGACGGCGCTACCGGTGCTGTGCATGGGCCTGGTGCCCTTGTTGCAACCGTGGCTGCGACGCTGGGTCAGCGAGCACGGCGGCATGCTTGCGGGCCTGGCCGCGATTGCCCTGGCCTGCCTGTGGCGCCTGCAACTGGATAGCGCCTGGGCGCTGATCGCCAGTGCGCTGGTGGCTGGCCTGGGCGTGGCGGTGGTGCAGGGCATGATGCCGGGGCTGGTCAACCGCTGGTTCCCCGGGCGTCTGGCCGGGGCGATGGGGCTGTACTCGGCGGCACTGATGAGCGGCGGCGGCCTGGCTGCAGTACTCGGGCCACACATCAGCGGCCATTTCGGCTACTGGCAGGCGGGCTTGGGCGTATGGGCGGTCCCGGCCGTGCTGGCGTTGCTGGCGTGGGCCGTGCTGCGGCCAAGGCAGGAGGCGCCGAAGCTGGGAACGGCCACTGGCGGGCACTGGTTCGGCAGTCGCCGGGCGTGGTTGCTGGCCCTGTACTTCGGCCTGATCAACGGCGGCTACACCAGCATGGTGGCCTGGTTGCCGGCTTACCACATCGAGCACGGCGGCAGTGCTCAGGGCGGTGCCGACCTGGTGGGCCTGATGACCGTCTTCCAGGTGCTCGGTGCGCTTGGCCTACCGCTGCTGCTGCGACGTTGGGCAGACAGGCGCCCCGGTCTGTCCCTGGCATTGGCGATCCAGCTGGCGGGCTTCCTGGGTCTTTTGCTGGTACCTGCGGGGGCTTCCGGGCTTTGGGTCGCCATGATCGGCTTTGGCTTGGGTGCCTGCTTCAGCCAGTGCCTGACGTTGACCCTGGAACACCTGAAAACGCCTGCCGAGGCCGGCAGCCTGGCGGCGTTCGTACAGGGCATCGGCTTTATCATCACCGGCATCGTGCCGTATATCACCGGTTGGTTGCGGGATGTCAGTGGCGACTTCCAGGCTTCGTGGACGCTGTTGACCGTGACCGTGCTGGCAATGCTGCTGGTGACTGCGTGCTTCAACCCGCGCGGCTATGCGGCGGCCATCGCACGGCCGGCTGCAACCGGCAACGCCGCACCGGTCAACTGAGGCGTTGCAGGGTATCGCGTACCCGGTCCAGCGCCGGGTCGATATCCAGCAGTTCGATGGCGCCGAAGCCCATCAACAGCCCCGGGCGTACCGGCGCCTCGCTGAAGAAGGGTGCCAGCGAATACAGGCCGACCTCTACCTTGCGCGCGAGGTTGGCCAGCAGTTCCACATCCACCCCGTGTGTAGCCAAGGCACTGAGGTGGAAGCCGGCGCTGGCGGGGATGGCGCGGAACCACGGTGCCAGATCGCCGCCCAGGCGCGCCAGGATGCGCTCGCGGCGTGCGCTGTAGACCTCGTGGCAGCGGCGGATGTGCTTGTTCAGGTGGCCTTCGCCAAGAAAGCGCGCCAGCGCCCACTGCAGCAGGGTAGGGCTGTGCCAATCGCTGAGGTGCTTGGCCACGCAAGCGGCCTGCAGTACGGCAGGCGGTAATACGGCATAGCCCAGGCGCAGCTCGGGCAGCAAGGTCTTGGAGAAGGTCCCGACGTAGGCTACCAGCCCATGCCGGTCCAGGCGCTGCAGCGCGTCCGAGGCTGGCCCGTGGTAGCGGAATTCACAGTCGTAGTCGTCTTCGATGATCAGTGCACCCAGCTCGGCGGCCCGCGCAAGCAGGGCATGCCGGCGTGGCTCGCTCATCGGCATGCCCAGCGGGAACTGGTGCGAGGGTGTTACGTAGATCAGCCGGGTGCCGTCGGCGATCTGTTCCACGCACAGGCCCTCATCATCCACTGGCACCGATTGCAGGCGTGCACCCAGGGCCAGGAACAACTGCCGTGCTGGCGGGTAGCCGGGATCCTCCATGGCCACCTGGCAGCCCGGTTCGACCAGCACCCGGGCGATCAGGTCCAGCGCCTGCTGGGCGCCGTTGCACACCAGCAGGTCGGCTGCGCTGCAGTGCACCCCGCGCGAGTAGGCGATGTGGTGGGCAATGGCTTCGCGCAGTTCCGGCAAGCCCTGAGCCGGGAATTGTCGCTCGGGGTGGCGCTGGCTACGGCGCAGGGCGTAGTTCAGGCAACTGCGCCACTGGTCGAAGGGGAACTGGGCCTTGCTCGAAGCACCACCGACGAAGTCATAGCGCGATGGCGCCTGCAACTGGCGTTGGCTGAGCACGGTGGCGCGCTGCTGCCAGCGCTCGAGGGAGGCGCCGCCGGCCAGGGGGATGGTGGCTGATTCGGTGCTGCGCAGCGGATGGCGTGGGGTGACGAATGTGCCACGGCCGACCACGCCGTTGAGCAGGTTGTCGTAGGTCAGCCGCGAATAGGCCTCGGCCACGGTCTTGCGCGATACGCCCAGTTGTTCAGCCAGCAGGCGGGTGGGCGGCAGTTGGGTGCCGGCGGCCAGGTGGCCGCTGTCGATACCGTCGCGCAGTTGCTGGTAAAGCTGATCGGCCAGGCCTTTGCGGCCCTCCAGGCGAATGTGCAGTTCCATGGACGGGTCCGGAGCGGAGGATTGCTCAGGATAGCGGATTGGCTGCGACTCAGGTGCTTGTCACAGGCTACGATGATGCCAAGCCAACCGCTCAGAGCCGGGCGGTGCTGACAGTGATGTAGCCTTTTTCTGCCAGGGCAATGCGTATCACGGTTTCATCTTCCGGCGCGTTGCGGTTGCGCTTGATGCGCACGCCTTCTACCGTCGAAGCCTTCATATGCTCTGAAATGGCCCGTCCGTTCGCGTCGAAGAACACCTCGCTGGCCAGCAACTCGATGCGTTCGATCAATTGCCGGGAATGTTCATCGGTGACGCAGAAGAACATGACCCCCGACAAGTGCGGGTCGTTGTCGGGGTTGGTCATGTCATGGGCCAACATTTCGCGCAGGCTGCTGCGCAGTTCGGCGATGGGGCGGGCGTACGGGTGCATGCGGAGCCTCCTCTGGATCGCGACCTTGCGTCCTCCAGCGCCGATCATGTTTTCTCTGGGTAGGGACATCAAGTAAGGCGCTTCTGAGGCTCGTGTAGGAAATGCCTTTAAGGTGCGGAGGCGGGGTCGAATCCCAGGATCTACAAGGCGGCAGCCCCAGCCTTGGCCACTTGGGCATCCTGTTCGGATTTGACGCCGGATACACCGATGGCACCCACCACCTGGCCTTCCACCCGCAGCGGCACCCCACCTTCCAGGCTGGTCAGCAGGGGGGCGGTCACGAATGCAGTACGGCCACCATTGACCATATCTTCATAATCCCGCGTCTCTTTGCGCCCCAGTGCGGCGCTGCGGGCTTTTTCCAGCGCGATATAGGCACTGGCCGGCGCGCAGCCGTCCAGGCGTTCCAGGGCCAGTGGGTGGCCGCCGTCGTCGACCACGGCGATGGTCACGCTCCATGCTCGGGCCTGGGCTTCCTGGCGGGCGGCGGTCAGTACGCGGGCGATTTCGGTCTGGCCGATAACGAACTTGCTATGCATGGGCGGGCTCCGGGTTCAAGGCTGCTTCGACGATTTCGATCCAGTGGCGCACGGGCGTGCGTCCAGCCCCGTCGAGGTGGGCCTGGCAGCCTATATTGGCTGTGGCAATGAGGTGCGGTTTACCGCTTTCCAGCGCATTCAGACGATTGTCGCGAAGTTGCAGTGACAGTTCAGGCTGGGTCAGCGAATAGGTCCCCGCTGAGCCGCAGCACAGGTGACCATCGGGCACCGAGGTCAGGGTAAAGCCGAGCCGCGTCAGCAACGCTTCTACCGCACCGCCCAGCTTCAGGGCGTGCTGCAGGGTGCATGGGCAGTGGAAGGCCAGGCGCTGTTCGGCGCACAGGGCCAATTGTTCGATCGGCTCATCGCGCAAGATTTCCACCAGATCGCGGGAAAGGGCGCTGACCCGGGCGGCCTTGGCAGCGTAATGGGGGTCTTTTTCCAGCAGGTGCCCATAGTCGCGGACAAACGCACCGCAGCCGCTGGCGGTCTGCACGATAGCCTCGGCACCCGCTTCGATGGCGGGCCACCAGGCGTCGATATTGCGCCGTGCCCGCTGCAGGCCTTGCTCCTGGGCATTCAGGTGATAGTCCACCGCGCCACAGCATCCGGCTTGCCGGATCGGTTGCACGCTGATGCCCAGGCGGTCGAGCAGCCGCGCAGCAGCGGCATTGGTATTGGGTGACAGGGCCGGTTGCACGCAGCCTTCCAGCATCAGTACCCGGCGCGCATGGCGCACTGCCGGACGCTGGCCGGGTGGGGTGACCTGCGCCGGCAACTTGCGTTTGACTGAGGCCGGTAGCAGCGGGCGCAGCGCCTGGCCGCTGCGGGTCAGGGCCTTGAACAGTGCCGGGTGCGGCACCACCGCACGCAGGCCCAGGCGCAACAGGCGCTGGCTGAGCGGGCGTGGCACTTGCTGCTCGACCACCGCGCGGCCGATGTCCAGCAGATCGTGGTACTTCACCCCGGATGGGCAGGTGGTTTCGCAGTTGCGGCAGGTCAGGCAGCGGTCCAGATGCAATTGGGTACTGGCGGTGACCGGCTCGCCTTCGAGCATCTGCTTGATCAGGTAGATTCGCCCGCGCGGGCCGTCCAGTTCGTCGCCCAGCAACTGGTAAGTAGGGCAGGTGGCGGTGCAGAAACCGCAATGTACGCAGGTGCGCAGGATGCGCTCGGCTTCGTCGGCGCGGGCCAGGCGGCGCGATGTTTCGCTAAGGTTGGTTTGCATGGTCTGGCCTCACAGGTCCGGGTACAGGCGACCAGGGTTGAACACCCCCTGGGGATCGAGCTGCTGCTTGAGGGCGCGGTGGTAGCGCATCAGTGCAACCGGCAGTGGCGGGCTGCTGGTTGCACCGGGGGCGTAGCAGGTGGCGTGGCCACCTACCTTGGCGACCTGGTTGCGAATGGCCTGCGCCGGTGCGCGGGTCTTGAGCCAGCGCTGGGCACCCCCCCAGTCGATCAGTTGCTGGCCGGGCATTTCCAGCTCGCCGGTGATGGTGGGTACGGACAGGCGCCACAGGGGGGCGGCGTCGGTAAAGAACGCCAGGCGCTGCTCGCGCAGGTCGCTCCAGAAGCGGTTATCGAGTGTTTCGCCCCCCAGCCGTTGGCGTGCCGACTGCACCGACCCTTCGCCGCCTTCCAGGCGCAGGTATAGCGTTTCGCCGTCATGGCAGGCGGCGCTGATCGGCAGCGGATGCTGGCCCCATTCGGCCAGCTCGGCCAGCGCTTCATTGCGGCCCATCGGCAGGCGCAGGCTCAGGCATAGGCGCGGCCGTGGCAGCACTTTCAGCGAAACTTCGGTCAGCAGCCCCAGGCATCCGAAGCTGCCCGCCATCAGGCGTGACACATCGTAGCCGGCGACGTTCTTCATCACCTCGCCACCAAAGCGCAGCAGTTTGCCGTGGCCGGTGATCACCCGTGTACCCAGTACAAAGTCGCGCACCGACCCGGCCCACGGCCGTCGAGGGCCAGACAACCCCGTCGCGACCATGCCGCCCAAGGTGGCCTCGGGGCCCAGGTGGGGTGGCTCGCAGGGCAGCATCTGGCCAGCCTCGTGCAGGGCTGCCTCGATCTCGCGCAGAGGGGTACCGGCGCGGGCCGTGAGTACCAGCTCGGTGGGGTCGTAGCTGACGATGCCGCGGTGGTTGCGGGTGTCGAGTACTTCGCCCGCCACCGGGTTGCCGAGCATCGCTTTGCTGTTGCTGCCCTGGATACGCAGCGGCGTACCTTCGTTCAGTGCCTGGTTGACTTGTTCCAACAGCCCCTGGCTCATGTCGCGGTCCATGCTCATCAGAAGCGCTCCAGCTCGGGGAAGGGTAGTTGCCCATGGTGCACATGCAGGGCGCCGAATTCGGCGCAGCGGTGCAGGGTGGGAATGTTCTTGCCGGGGTTGAGCAGGCCCTGAGGGTCGAAGGCGGCCTTCACCGCGTGGAACAGGGTGATTTCGTCGCTGTTGAACTGCGCGCACATCTGGTTGATCTTCTCGCGTCCCACGCCGTGTTCACCGGTGATGCTGCCGCCCACCTTCACACATAGCTCCAGAATCTTGCCGCCGATCGCTTCGGCACGCTCCAGCTCGCCGGGCAGGTTGGCATCGAACAGGATCAAAGGGTGCATGTTGCCGTCGCCGGCATGGAACACGTTGGCCACCCGCAGGCCGTACTCCGCGGACAGGTCGCTGATGCCCTTGAGCACCCGTGGCAATGCTCGGCGCGGGATGGTGCCGTCCATGCAGTAGTAGTCCGGGGAGATGCGCCCCACGGCCGGAAAGGCGTTCTTGCGTCCGGCCCAGAAGCGAACGCGCTCGGCTTCGTCGCAGGCCAGGCGCACCTCGCGGGCCCCGGCTTGCGTCAGCACGGCGGCGACGCGCTGGCAGTCGTCGTGAACATCGGCTTCCACGCCATCCAGTTCGCACAGCAGGATCGCCGCCGCGTCCACCGGGTAGCCGGCATGGATGAAGTCTTCTGCGGCGCGGATCGCCAGGTTGTCCATCATCTCCAGGCCGCCGGGAATGATGCCGGCAGCGATGATGTCGGCGACTGCCTGGCCGGCGTCCTCGACGCATTCGAAACTGGCCAGTATCACCCGCGCCACCTGGGGCTTGGGCAGCAGCTTGACGGTGACTTCGGTGACGATACCGAGCATGCCTTCGGAGCCGGTGAACAATGCCAGCAGGTCGAAGCCAGGGCTGTCCAAGGCATCGCTGCCCAGGCTCAGGCGTTCGCCCTCGACGGTGAGGATTTCCACCTTGAGCACATTGTGTACGGTCAGGCCGTACTTGAGGCAGTGCACACCACCGGCGTTTTCGGCGACGTTGCCCCCGATTGAGCAGGCAATTTGCGAGGAAGGGTCTGGTGCGTAGTACATGCCATGGGGGGCGGCGGCCTGGGAAATGGCCAGGTTGCGTACGCCCGGCTGCACGCGGGCGTAGCGCCCCTGCGGGTTGACCTCAAGGATGCGGTTGAAGCGTGCCATCACCAGCAGGATGCCCTTGGCCAGCGGCAGGGCACCACCCGACAGGCCGGTACCGGCGCCACGCGCAACCACCGGTACGCCGCGCTGGTGGCAAAGCTTCAGCAGCGTCTGCACCTGTTCCAGGCGCTCGGGCAGCGCCACCAGCAGTGGCACGGTGCGGTAGGCCGACAGGCCGTCGCATTCGTACGGTTTGAGGTCTTCATCGCGGTGCAGGATTTCAAGGTCCGGCAGGGCGTCGCGCAGCGCCTGCAACAGGGCGGCCCGGTCCACGTCAGGCAGTACGCCATCGACGCGTTCGTCGTACAGGATATTCATCGGCTCACTCGGCAACGGTTTTTATTGTTGTTGGCAAAGCGGTCACCGTTGCAGCGTGCGCGTGCTAGCGGCCGGGGTCGAGTGAGATGTTGACTGGTCCTACCAGTTTCTTCGGACAATGCTGTTTACTCACGGCTCTGTCCGGCTAGATTGGCGCTATAAGTCAAAGTGGTCCTACCAGCAGGAGTGTGTGCAGTGGGTACTGAAGGCAAGGTCAAGGTCGCCGACCAGGTGGCCGAACGGGTCGAGCGGCTTATCGTCGAAGGTGTGCTCAAGGTGGGCCAGGCGCTGCCGTCGGAGCGGCGGCTGGTGGAGAAGCTTGGCTGTTCACGTTCGGCGTTGCGGGAGGGCCTGCGCATTTTGCGTGGGCGCGGCATCATCGACACCGAACAGGGGCGGGGTTCGTTCGTCGCCGATCTCACCGGGCAGGCGGGTGCTACGCCTTTGATGCACCTGTTCAGTTCGCAACCGCGTACGCTGTTCGACCTGCTGGAGGTCCGGGCGTTGCTGGAGGCTGAGTCGGCGCGGTTGGCTGCGTTGCGCGCTACCGACGTCGACCGCCTGCTGATCCGCCGGCGCTATGAAGAAATGCTGGCTGCGCACGAGGCTGCGCAGGCGCTGGATGCCCGTGAGCATGCCCGTCGTGACCATGCCTTTCACCGGGCAATCAGTGAGGCGTCGCATAACCCGGTGCTGGTGCATACCCTGCAATCGCTCAGTGACCTGACGTTGAGCACCGTGTTTGCTTCGGTCAACAATTTGTATTGCCGGCCGGCGCAGAAACGCCAGATTGATCGGCAGCATGCGCGGTTGTATCGCGCGGTGATGGAGCAACTGCCCGAGCAGGCGCAGCGGGCGGCGCGTGAGCATATCTACGGCATACGCGACAGTTTGCAGGAGATCGAGCAGGAAGAGCAGCGCCTGGTCAGGGCGACCATGCGCATGGATGGCTGGGGGTGAGGTGGCCCTGTACCGCCCTTTTGCGTCGAACCGCTGCGAAAGGCGGTACAGGTTTACGCAATGGTCAGTGGTCAGCCACAGGGTCATCCTGCGACAGGATGGCCCGGGCCAGTTCTTCATCATTGGCCTGCAGCCCTGGATGGTCCTTGCGGGCCTGTTCAAGCGCCGACTCCACATAGGCGCCGCGGATGGCACCGCCGCTGGCGACGAACGCTGAAAGTTCGTCACGGGCCGGGATGATCCGTTTGTCATCCTTGAAGGTCGAATACAGCGAAGCGGAAATACCGGCCGAGGTGGCGACGTCGCCCGCATCGACGCGGGCCAGGGCAGCGCCGGCAGGCATCAGGAGCAGCAGCGCAGGGGCGAGCAGTAGGTGGCGCATGTTGTGTTCTCCAGTAGCGTAAAGCACAGGGAAATAAACCACTCAGTGTCTAAGACGGCCGGGGCGTTCAGGTAGTTCCCTACTCCTGGCAGGCGCCGCTGACGAGGTGGCTGAACTCACGGTTTTCAAGGTACCGACGGAGCGCGTCATGGATTGACCGCGTCGGGATGCGCGTGATTTGCTTGGGTGGATGGCGCTTCGCGGGCAAACCCGCAGAGGGCCCTGCCGATCATTCAAAGGAAACTGAAGGTTCGCCCATGTCCGACTACAAGCTGCATTGCTTTGCCGAATCCGGCAACGCCTACAAGGTTGCGCTCATGCTTGAACTCACCGGCCAGAACTGGCAGCCGGTGTTCGTCGACTTCTTCCATGGCCAGACCCGTGAGCAAGCCTGGCGCGATGAGGTGAACGAGCAGGGCGAGGTGCCGGTGATGGAACACGCTGGCAAGCGTTTCACCCAATCTGCGCTGATCCTGGAATACCTTGCTGAACAGACCGGCCAGTTCGGGCCCCGCGATGAAGACGAAAAACGCGAGATCTGGCGCTGGATGCTGTTCGACAACCATAAGTTCACCAGCTACTACGCTGTGCTGCGCTTTCTGTTCTGCCTGAAGAATACTGGTGAAACCGATGTCACGAGGTTTCTGCGCGAGCGTGCCACGGCGGCTTACCGTATTGTCGACGCGCACCTGGCGAAGATGCCATTCATGATCGGTAACCGGTTGACCATCGCCGACCTGTCGTTGGCGGGGTATGTGTTCATGCCAGAAGACACCGGTATTCCGCTGGCAGAGTTCAACCACATCGAAGCGTGGAAAGCCCGCATTCAGGCGCTGCCGGGGTGGAAACACCCGTATGAGCTGATGCCGCGCACGGCATCCTGACGCATTCGCGGCTATGGCCGCCTCCACAGCGGCCGCGCAAAATCAAGTGTGTGGCACACCCCGAGTGGGTGCGCCGCCCGCATACTCCGGCTTCAGGTGCCCTTGCTCATCCAGTAGATATGCGTCCATCACCTCCCGTACCACCGGCCCTGCGACCCGGCCCCCAGCCTCGCCGTTCTCGATCATCACCGCCACCACCACGCTGGGATGCTCGGCCGGAGCAAAGCCGACAAACAGGGCATTGTCGCGGTGGCGCTCCAGGGTCTTGTTGCGGTTGTAACGCTCACCCTGCTTGATCGCCACCACCTGCGCGGTACCGCTCTTGCCGGCAATCCGGTACTGCGCACCGGCTGCCGCGGCACGGGCAATACCGCGCGGGTCGTGCATGACCATCTGCATGCCCTGGTTGACCTGGTCCCAGGCATGCTTGTCGTGCAGAACGATGTCGGGCATGGGGTGGGGGTCGATCGGCGTGTCGCCGCCCACGGTCATGGCCAGGTGCGGGCGGTGCCACACGCCCTTGCTTGCCAACAGGCTGGTGGCCTGGGCCAGCTGCAGGGGGGTGACCTGCATATAGCCTTGGCCAATGCCCAGGATCAGTGTCTCGCCCGGGAACCAGGCCTGGCGTCGCGTAGCGCGCTTCCACTCGGGCGAGGGCATCAGCCCGGAGGCCTCCTCGAACATGTCCAGCGACACCTTCTGGCCCAGGCCGAACTCGGCCATGTAGTCGTGCAGGCGGTCGATGCCCAGCTTGTGCGCCAGGTCGTAGAAGTAGGTGTCGTTGGAACGCATGATGGCGGTGTACATGTCCACCCAGCCGTCGCCGCTGCGGTTCCAGTTGCGGTACTTGTGGTGATAGTTGGGCAGCTCGTAGTAGCCTGGGTCGAATACCCGGCTGCCAGGGGTGATCACCCCGCTGTCGAGGCCAGCGATGGCCACTTCAGGCTTCACGGTCGAGCCGGGCGCGTACAGGCCGCGCAGGACGCGGTTGAACAGTGGGCGGTCGATGGAGTCGCGCAGCGCGGCATACTGTTTGAAGCTGATGCCCTTGACGAACAGGTTGGGGTCGAAGCTTGGGTTGCTGACCATCGCCAGGACATCACCATTGGCCGGGTCCAGCACCACTACCGAGCCACGGCGGTCACCCAGCGCTTTTTCTGCGGCTACCTGCAAATGGGCGTCCAGGGTGAGCACTATGTCCTGCCCTGGGGTCGGGGCCTTGTGGTTGAGCACACGCATCACCCGCCCTTGAGCGTTGGTCTCGACCTCTTCGTAGCCCACGTGGCCATGCAGCTGGCTTTCGTAGAAGCGCTCTATGCCGGTCTTGCCAATCGATTGGGTGCCGCGGTACTCCGTGCTGTCGAGCGTCTTGGCTTCTTTCTCGTTGATGCGCCCCACATAGCCCACTGAATGAGCGAAATGCTCGGCCAGTGGGTACTCGCGGATGAATTGCGGCTCTACATCCAGGCCTGGCAGGCGGAACTGGTTCACGGCGACCAGGGCGATCTGTTTCTCGCTCAGGCCCACCATGAGGGTCACGGGCTCGAACGGTTTGCGGCCACGGCGCAGGTCCTTGTCGAACTGCTTACGGTCGTCTTCGGTCAGGCCCAGCACCTGCGTCAGGGTGTCGAGCACTTTGGCCGAGTCGCCGCCGGCCCGCTCGCGGGTCATGGTCAGGTCGAAGCTGGGCTTGTTGTCCGCCAGTACCACGCCGTTGCGGTCGTAGATCAGCCCGCGTTCGGGGGCGATGGGCAACACGTGCACGCGGTTGTTTTCCGACACGGCCGTTTGCTGGTCGTGCTGTAGCACTTGCAGCACATAGAGCCGGCCAACCAGGACGGCACACAGGCTGAACACCATGGCGGCGCAGGCCAGAAGCCGACGGTTGACCAGATGTTTTTCCTTTTCGTGGTCCTTTAGAGGGATAGGTTGCGGCATCAGTGAGTCGATCCTGGGGGGGGGGGCAGTACGCGCGCGATCGGGCCGCGGATGCTACGCAACCCGTACTGCCCCCTCAAGACGAGCCCCGGCTGCCGGCTGGCTGGCATCGGCTGTGTGCCCCATGATCCGGGCGCTGAGGGGGAATATGAAGATTTGTTCATTGCGGAGTCATGATGGCGAGTCAGGGGTGGTTTTTGATGATTTGTGGATCCACAGATCGATTCTGTTCGGTAACCGAACATCAAGTTTCGTTGGTTGTAAATTTCTAAACTATTGAATTTATTTATAAAAAATATGATTTTTCCTAGCAATGAACTGAAATTGGTTGCGCCTGATTGTTAGGCAGTGCTTTCGTCACGTTGTCTGTGGATCCATTATCTGGTTGATTAGCGCCTGACAACGGCCGGAGCCCTCCTGCCGTATGCGATAACAATTACAAAAAGGGTCCAGTCATGAATGGCTATCCAGCGGCACTGAACCGTCAGGGTTCCTCCCGTTGCGCCTGCGTGTGCGCATCGTTCTTCTCGCCTGTGGCCAAGCCTGGCCGGCAGGTGACCCCATGAATACCGATCTCAAGCAACGTCTGGACAACGACCCGATGGGTCGCTTTCAGTGCCTGGCCATTGGTATTTGCATCATCCTCAACATGATCGATGGCTTCGACGTGCTGGTCATGGCCTTCACCGCTGCCTCGGTGTCTGCCGAGTGGAACCTGAACGGGGCGCAGGTAGGGCTTCTGCTCAGTGCCGGCTTGTTCGGCATGGCGGCCGGGTCACTGTTTATCGCGCCGTGGGCTGACCGCTTTGGCCGACGCCCGCTGATCCTGCTGTGCCTGGCGCTGTCCGGTATCGGCATGCTGCTCTCGGCACTTAGCCAGAGCCCGCTGCAACTGGCGCTGCTGCGTGGTCTGACTGGGCTGGGCATTGGTGGCATCCTGGCCAGCAGCAATGTGATTGCCAGTGAATATGCCAGCAAACGCTGGCGCGGCTTGGCGGTGAGCCTGCAGTCCACTGGCTATGCGCTGGGTGCGACCCTGGGCGGTTTGCTGGCGGTATGGCTGCTGGGGCATTGGGGCTGGCGCTCGGTATTTCTGTTTGGCGGCATCGTTACCGTACTGGTGATTCCGCTGGTACTGCTGTGGTTGCCAGAGTCGCTGGACTTTCTGCTGGCACGCCGGCCGGCCAATGCTCTGGCCCGGGTCAACCGTCTGGCCGTGCGCCTCGGCCAGCCGGTATTGGCGCAACTGCCGGCTGTTGCCGCAAGGGCAGAGGGTGCCAAAACCGGGTTCAGGCAGCTGCTGGCGCCGGCCATGCGCCGCACCACGCTGGTGATCTGGTTGCTGTTCTTCCTGGTCATGTTCGGCTTCTACTTCGTCATGAGCTGGACGCCGAAACTGTTGGTGGCCGCCGGCTTGTCGGCCCAGCAAGGCATCACCGGCGGCGTGCTGTTGAGCGTGGGCGGCATCGTTGGCGCGGCGCTGATCGGCGGCCTGGCTTCGCGCTGGCCACTGACTCGCGTGCTGGCGTTGTTCATGCTCATCACCGCCGCGCTGCTGGTGCTGTTCGTGGCCAATGGTGCCTCGGTCACTGCGGCGCTGGCGTTGGGCCTGCTGATCGGGCTGTTTTCCAACGGCTGCGTGGCTGGGCTGTATGCCTTGTCGCCGGTGGTCTATGACGCATCGGTACGCGCCACCGGTGTGGGTTGGGGGATCGGCATCGGCCGCATGGGCGCGATCCTGTCGCCGACCGTGGCTGGCGTGCTGCTCGATGGTGGCTGGCAACCCCTGCATCTGTATGGCGTGTTCGCCAGCGTGTTCGTGCTTGCCGCCGGTTGCCTGCTGCTGCTGCGCCCAACGGCCAAGCCTGCGTCTGCCTTGCCTGCTGATGCACTGAGCCACTGAGTGCAACCCGGCCTGGCCGGGTATCTGAATGCAACTTACTGCTCTGGGTCATGCTGGCCTGGGGCGGTCTGCTGCGCCTATTGAACGTGGAGAACAATAATAATGATGGACACAACTTGCACGCTGGCCCGTTCGGTCCTGGCTGTTTCGCTGGCGTTTGGCCTTGGTTTGCCGGCCTGGGCGCAAGAGGGGGGCTTCTTTGAAGATGCCAAGGGTGGGCTGACATTGCGCAACTACTACTTCAACCGCGATTTCCGCGACCCGGGGGCCGCCAAGGGCAAGGTTGAAGAATGGGCCCAGGGTTTCATCTTCAAGTTCAGCTCTGGCTACACCCCGGGGCTGATCGGTTTTGGCCTGGACGGTATCGCCCTGTTCGGCGTGAAGCTGGACAGCGGCGGCGGTACCAGCGGCTCAGAACTGTTGCCGGTGCACGATGACGGGCGAGCGGCCGACGACTACGGTCGGGCCGGGCTGGCGGCGAAGCTGCGTATGTCCGCGACCGAGCTGAAGGTGGGGGAGTTGTTGCCGGATATTCCACTGCTGCGTTACGACGATGGCCGTCTGCTGCCGCAGACCTTCCGTGGTGCCATGCTCGACTCGCGGGAAATCGAAGGCCTGAGCCTGCAGGCCGGCCAGTACCGCGAGGTGAGCCTGCGCCACTCTTCGGACATGCAGGACCTATCTGCCTGGGCCGCGCCCGGGGTCACCTCGGACGGCTTCAACTACGCCGGTGCCGAGTACCGCTTCAACCAGCAGCGAACACTGATCGGCGCCTGGCACGCGCAGTTGGAGGACATCTACCAGCAAAGCTACTTCAACCTGCTGCACAGCCAGCAGGTAGGGGAGTGGAGGTTGGGGGCCAACCTGGGCTACTTCATTGACCGGGATGACGGGCAGGCGCGCATCGGCGACATCCAGAGCCGCACCGGCTACGCCTTGCTGTCAGCTTCGCACAGTGGCCACACGCTGTACCTGGGGTTGCAGAAGGTCAGTGGCGACAGCCAGTGGATGTCGGTGTACGGCAGCAGTGGGCGAACCCTGGGCAATGACATGTTCAACGGCAACTTCAGCAATGCTGACGAGCGCTCGTGGCAAGTGCGTTATGACTACAACTTCGCCGCGCTCGGTGTGCCAGGGCTGCTGGCCATGGTGCGGTACGGGCATGGCGAGAACGCCACCACGGCGGCGGGCAGCAATGGTAAGGAGTGGGAGCGCGATATCGAGGTGAACTACACCTTCCAGAGTGGGGCTTTGAAGAACCTCAACATCCGGCTGAACAACGCGGCCAACCGGCGCAGCTTCAACAGTGATCTCGACCAGACGCGCCTGATCGTCAGCTACCCGCTGACCTTGTAGGGCGGGTTTAGCGCGAACACCGGCGCAGCCGGTGCCATGTTCCGCGTTGCCT
>NZ_JBICMK010000002.1:0-9441 GCF_043106315.1 Pseudomonas sp. FYR_5
AAAGCAGCCCCAGGCCCTCAACCCTCACCCAGAATCTCAACCACCTCTATTACCTGTTCCCCCACCGGCCGCTGCCAGACCACCTCATCACCCGGCCCAGCCCCGAGCAATGCCCGCCCCAATGGCGAACCCCAGTTGATCAAGCCCCGCCCGGCATCCGCCTCATCCTCGCCCACCAGCTGCACCACCTGCTCCTGGTCCTGCGCATCGACAAACCGCACCCGACTACCAATCTGTACCTTGCTATGGGAAGTCGCCGCGGGTACCACCTGGGCGCTTTGCACCCGCGCGCTGAAGTAGCGCAGATCCCGCTCGGTATCGGCCAGCCGTTGCTTGTCACCCCGTTCGCCCTGCGCCTGCAGTTCGCTGCGCAAGGCATTCAGCTCGGCCACACGCGTTTGCAGCTGGCGCAGGCCGCTGGCGGTGACGTAGTTGGGTTGTTCGCTGATGCGCCGCTCAACCGGTTGGTCGGCCTGGGCGGCGGCTTGGTCTTCGTTGACGAATGCTCGGCTCATGAAGGGCCTCCTTGTGCGTGAGACCATCATGGCAGGCCGCCGGTTTAAAGGAATGTCCGTTTGCGACTCAGTTGTGGCGATAGGCCTTGGCTGCGCCGCGGTCTTTTTCCTGCTCCCACTCGCGGTCACGCTGGTCCCAGAAACGCTCGTGGTATTGGCGCTGTTCTTCGCTGTTCTGCATGGCATGACACTGGCGGAAGCCATCGTCCCAGCCGGTTTCGTACTGACGCTCGTGCAGGTAGCGCGGTACGTTTTTGCGGAAGTTGCCTACCATCAGCCCGGCCGCCTGGCGGCCACTGCTGCAGCCGTCCTGGAAGCCATCCGCATAGGCGGGAGGGTAACCGTGGTTGACCATCTGCTCGTGGGTGGTTTCGCAACCTGACAGCAACAACGCGACGCACACGCTGAACCAGTACCGCGACATAGCCACAAAACCCTCCAGTTGATGGTGGAAAGTCTAGGTGGCTATTTGTCGGGTAGGTGTCAAAACAGTGTCAAAGAGTTGGTTCGGTCATACTGCTTTGCTAGCCTAACCGGCCAATTCGCGGGCAAGCCCGTTCCCACAGGTACTTGCCAGGCCTCGAATCCTGTGAGGACCCTGTGGGAGCGGGCGTGCCCGCGAAAGGCCGCAAAGCGGCCTCAGTAGTGATACCACTTCAGCTCGAGCATCACCTCGTTCTGTGCCGTGGCCAGGTGGCTGAACTCACGCGAAGCGCTCAACCGAAGCCCAAGGTTCTGGCTGATTTCCCACTGCTGGTTCAGGCTTACACTGCGCCGCACTTCGCCGTTGGTGAAGTAATCGCCCTTGGCCTCCAGCGTCATGTTGCCCAGCGCGTTGCGCCAGAGCAGGCCGCCATTGAAGCCTGCCGCCGGGGCAATGAATTGAGCGAAGTCGTTGTGATGCTCGACCCGCACCGTGCCCAAGGCAAATCCCAGCAAACCGTCGGCCAGCTGCCAGGTGCCGCCAGCGCCGCCATTCACATGGCTCACCAGCACTTCGTCGTCATGCTTGCCCGGTACCCGCTCCAGCCCGCCAGCCACTTGCCATGACCAAGGCTTGAGCAGCTCGTTACGGGGTGTCAGTGAACGGATGGTGGCCAGGTCCAGGCGCTGCACCTGCCAATCATTGCCTTCATACTGGCGCAGCTTCAATTGCAGGATTTCGATCTGTGCGCCCAGCGGGAAGCCATAGGCGTTGTCATTCAGGTCGTGGTAGGCCATGCGCAGGCCATATTCGGCGTAGGCGCGGTCTTCGCGGGTGCCCACGCCCAACTGCCAGGTGCGCGAGTCATGGCCATCCTCGGGCAACCCGGGGCGCTCGATCTGCAGGGGGGGCGGTGGGTTGCTGTTGATCGCCCGTAGCAACTCGAAGCTGCGCTTGGCCTGTCCTGGATCGCGTTCCTGGCCATTGGCCCGATACCGCTCAAGGCGATACGCGGCATCTTGCACCAATGCTTGGCGTTCACGAGGCAGCGCCTGGAATTCAGGGCTTTGCAATTGCGCAGTGTCGGCGCTTACAGCCAGCACCTGGCGCTTTTCGTTGAGCTCGAGTGGCTCGGCCCTGGCCAGCAATTCACGTTCGCGAGAGGGGCGGTAAGTTTCGCTGGCGACCAGGCCAGACTGCTTCACGGCTTTTACCGTGTCGGTGGGAATGGCGGTCAGCGGGAACTGAGACGTCAGGTCCAGGCTCGGCCGGGCCACTTGCAGCAGCTCCAGCAGACGATACGAGCAGTTCTCGTCGAAGAAGAAGTAATCGAACTGGATCTGCTTCAACTCCCATACGTGCTCGACCATGCGTCCGGTTTCTTCGGGGGTCAGGTCCAGCTGGTATTCCCACAGGTCGCGGTTTTCCAGGCTGCGGTATTCGGACAGTTTTTCCTGGTAGGGCATTAGCGCGAACAGCCCTGGGTAGCCACCCATCAGGCCTTTCCAGGCGTACAGGATGCTGTTGTCGCTGCCTTCGATATAGGCACCGAAGTTGATCGCGTAGCTCAGCAGCGTGGTGTCGTCGCTGCGGGTGTTGGACTGGTCGATGCGCAGCAGGGTGTGACCGAACATCGACGACGGGCTGTTCAGGTAGGCTGCCGGGAAGATCAACGCGGCGCTGTGCGGGTCGATCGACTGGTACCAGGTCTTGAATTCCTGGCAATCCGGTTGCGGCAAGTCTTGCAGGTCGAGCTGTTCGCGCAGCCAGCGGGTGCGCGCGGGGAATACGCACTGGGCGTGCTTGTCACCGAGGCTGGCCGGGGCATACAGCGCGTCGACCGTAGCCTTGAGTTCCTGATCCGGATGGTGCGCGCCCTCTGCGGCGAGGAAGAACGCATCATCATCCACATAGCTGCGCCAGCCGCCGAGCTTGGCGGTTTCGTAATGACCAATGGCGAGCCAGTAAGGGGTATTGGCCAATTGCTGGAGACGGCCTGGATCCAGCACAGGGGCGGCATGAACAGGGGCGCAGGCACACAGCGCCAGGCAAGCGAAGCGTTTGAGCATATCGGGCAACTACTTCTTGACGATGCCGAAAAAGGCGAAACCCGCCCCAGGGGTGGGGCGGGAGCAGCTGTGGTTAGGCCTCGGTAGCGTATTTGGCCAGGCGTGGGTCGCTCTTCAGAACGGCCAGGGTGTTGCTGTGGACAGTTTCGGCAGTGACGTCGGCGCTGCTGAAGATCTGGTTGAAGTGCTGGTGGGTGACCGAGTTGAAGTAGCTGCGGTCCTCCGGCGCTACGCCGAGAACGACGGCATAGGTGGTCAGAGCTTCGCCCTGGCCCATGGCCATGTCTTCGGACAGCTCGTTCATCATGCCGTTCATGGCGAACCAGGACTTGCCGCCATAGGTCAGCGAAGCCCTGGTCGAGCAGCCGTTGGTACCGGAGGTCATGCCGAAGGTGGCGTTACCGGAGGTGCCGTTGGTGGTAGAAGCCAGGAAGTGTGCCGGCGTGCCGCGCTGGCCTTCGAACAGCATGTTGCCCCAGCCGCAGTTCGGGCCGCCTGGCGCTTCGGCCATGGCGTTCAGCGAGACCACGGTGAACAGAGTACCCAGAAGAATCCGTTTCATAGCATTTGTTCTCTTTGTCTTAACCAAGGGTCAGGGTTTCTGGCAACTCGGTTGCCAGGTCGGGAAAGCTTTTCACCCACCCGCGCAGCTTGGAGTTTAGGCATGATCTAAAGGTTGCGTTGTTGATTGCGAAAAATTTGCTGTCACATGACTGCACCGGCTGCGACATAAAGTCCCGTGGAGCCTTGCAAGGCGCGCGCGGGCAGCGCCAGAATGCTGCTTATCTGCCCCGCCGAAGTAAGGAAACCCAATGCCCGATCCTGTCGCTGCGCGCCTGCGTCTTGCGCCTGAAGCCCTGACCCGGCGTTTCTCCCCCGAGCAGTTTGCTTTTACCCATACCGACGATCTGGAGCCGTTTCGCGGAGTCCTGGGCCAGGAACGTGCTGTCGAGGCCCTGCAGTTCGGCGTGGCCATGCCGCGCCCCGGTTACAATGTGTACGTGATGGGCGAGCCCGGCACCGGGCGCTTCTCGTTCGTCAAGCGCTACCTCAAGGCCGAGGGCAAGCGCCAGCAGACCCCGGCCGACTGGGTCTACGTCAACCACTTCGACGACACCCGTGAACCACGCGCACTGGAGCTGCCGTCCGGGAGCGCCGCCGAGTTCATCAGCGACATGGGCGGATTGATCGACAACCTGCTGTCGACGTTCCCGGCGGTGTTCGAACACCCGTCCTACCAGCAGAAGAAGGGCGCCATCGACCGCGCTTTCAACCAGCGTTATGACCGCGCGCTGGATGTGATTGAGCGCGCGTCGCTGGAAAAGGACGTGGCCTTGTACCGCGATGCCAGCAACGTCGCCTTCACGCCGATGGCTGATGGCAAGGCGCTGGATGAAGCGGAATTTGCCCAATTGCCGGAAGAGGTGCGCGAGCAGTTCCACGAGGACATTGCCCTGCTTGAGGAGCGCCTTAACGAAGAACTGGCCAGCCTGCCGCAATGGAAGCGCGAATCGAACAACCAGCTGCGCCAGCTCAACGAAGAAACCATCATGTTGGCGCTGCAGCCGTTGCTGGCGCCGCTGTCGGAAAAGTACGCCGAAAACGCGGCGGTTTGCGCCTACCTGCAATCGGTGCAGTTGAACCTGTTGCGTACCGTGGTCGAGCAACTGGTCGATGACAGCAAGTCCGACGCAGTGGCCCGCAAGCTGCTCGAAGAGCAGTACGCGCCCAGCCTGGTGGTGGGCCACCATGCTGACGGTGGGGCGCCGGTGGTGTTCGAGCCGCACCCGACCTACGACAATCTGTTTGGCCGTATTGAATACAGCACCGACCAAGGTGCGCTGTATACCTCCTATCGCCAACTGCGCCCCGGCGCGCTGCACCGTGCCAACGGCGGCTTCCTGATTCTCGAAGCCGAGAAGATGCTGGGCGAGCCGTTCGTATGGGATGCGCTCAAGCGTGCGTTGCAGTCGCGCAAGCTGAAGATGGAGTCGCCAATCGGTGAGCTGGGCCGTGTTGCCTCCGTCAGCCTGCAGCCGCAGGTGATTCCGCTGAACGTCAAGCTGGTGATCATCGGCTCGCGCCAGCTGTACTACGCACTGCAGGACCACGACCCGGACTTCCAGGAGATGTTCCGCGTGCTGGTGGACTTCGATGAAGACATGCCGATGGTCGATGAGAACCTGGAGCAGTTCGCCCAGCTGTTGCGCACCCGCACCAACGAAGAGGGCATGGCGCCGCTGACCAGCGACGCGGTGGCGCGTCTGGCCACCTACAGTGCTCGTCTGGCCGAGAACCAGTCGCGCCTGTCGGCGCGTATCGGCGACCTGTTCCAGCTGGTCAGCGAGGCTGATTTCATTCGCCAGCTGGCCAGTGACGAAATGACCGACGCAGGCCACATCGAGCGGGCGCTCAAGGCCAAGGCCACCCGTACCGGCCGTGTGTCGCAACGGGTGCTGGACGACATGCTCGCCGGCATCATCCTGATCGACACAGAAGGCGCGGCCATCGGCAAGTGCAACGGGCTGACCGTGCTGGAAGTGGGCGACTCGGCATTCGGCATGCCTGCGCGTATTTCGGCCACCGTGTACCCGGGTGGCAGCGGTATTGTCGATATCGAGCGTGAGGTCAACCTTGGCCAGCCGATCCACTCCAAAGGGGTGATGATCCTCACCGGTTACCTGGGCAGCCGCTATGCCCAGGAATTCCCGTTGGCGATCTCCGCGAGCATCGCCCTGGAGCAATCCTACGGCTACGTGGACGGCGACAGCGCCTCGCTGGGCGAAGCCTGCACGCTGATCTCGGCCTTGTCGCGCACGCCGCTCAAGCAGTGCTTCGCCATCACGGGCTCGATCAACCAGTTTGGTGAAGTGCAGGCGGTGGGTGGGGTCAACGAGAAGATCGAGGGCTTCTTCCGCCTCTGCGAGGCGCGTGGCCTGACCGGCGAGCAGGGGGTGATCATTCCGCGTGCCAACGTCGCCACCCTGATGCTTGACGAGCGCGTGTTGCAGGCGGTGGAGAACGGCATGTTCCACGTCTACGCGGTCAGCCAGGCTGATGAGGCGCTGAGCCTGCTGGTGGGCGAGGAGGCCGGGGTACTCGACGACAAGGGGCTTTTCACCGAGGGCAGCGTCAATGCCCGGGTGGTGGAGCGCCTGCGTGAAATTGCCGAGATGATCAGCGAGGAAGATATCGAGAAGGCAGAAAAGGAACGCCTTGAAGACGTGATTGCCCAAGCCAAACCGGCCTGAGTCAATAAACTGGCGCTAGCGGCGATGTGCTACCGTTCAGCGCCAGTTTTTCATCTTTCTGAACGATTCCTCTATGCTGGAACTTAAGGACAGAATCAGGTTCAGGATGGAAACAGCCTGATACTCAGGCTGAACAAGGCTCTTTGGAGGGGACGCGGCCATGCGCAACCTCAGCCTCACACGCCAGTGCCTGGGCCTGGTGACTCGTATCGAATGCAGCATTCGTCCACTGGCCGGGGATAACGGCATGTGGACCCTGCTGTTCGCCGCCGGCATGGCCGGTGAACAACCCTCCGCGATCAAGGCACAGGGGCCGTTTCACGGGCCGCTGGTGGCCGAATCGGTGCTCAATGCCATTGTCGACAGCCTGACCACGCATGGTTATCAGGTGGCCGAAGACCCGCAGATCTGGTGTCTGCATTTGCAGGCGCAGTTGCGGCGGATCAATGGCGAGCGGTGCCGGAATCTTGGGGATTACCAGTTTCATCCTGAGACCTGAAGAATGTCGGGGCCGCAAAGCGGCCCCCGGGCTTTTGCTGTAACAGGTGGCTGGCTATACTCGCCGTCGCTTTTCTAGTCACCTGATGAGTCCTGAACTTCATGGAACGTATCCTCGAAAACGCGATGTATGCCTCGCGCTGGCTGCTCGCCCCGATTTACTTCGGCTTGTCCCTCGGTCTGCTGGCCCTGGCACTGAAATTTTTCCAGGAAGTGGTCCACGTCCTGCCCAATGTCTTCGCGCTGAGCGAAGCTGACCTGATCCTGGTGATCCTGTCTCTGATCGACATGTCGCTGGTCGGCGGCTTGCTGGTGATGGTGATGATTTCCGGCTATGAGAACTTCGTCTCGCAACTGGACATCGATGAAAGCAAGGAAAAGCTCAACTGGCTGGGCAAGATGGACTCCTCGTCGCTGAAGATGAAGGTTGCCGCGTCGATCGTGGCGATTTCGTCCATTCACCTGCTGCGGGTGTTCATGGATGCGCAAAACATCTCCACCGATTACCTGATGTGGTACGTGATCATCCACATGACCTTCGTGGTCTCGGCGTTTTGCATGGGCTACCTGGACAAGCTGACCAAGCACTGAGTCCCGCCAGGCCTCACTGCAACTCCTGTGGGAGCGGGCATGCCCGCGAACACCGGCAAAGCCGGTGCCAGCCACCGCGTGGCCTGCTTCGCGGGCACGCCCGCTCCCACAGAGATCGAGGCTCAACTGACGAGTGGCGTCAGTCATGCCTTGCGCATTCTCCCTTCCTGTACAAAAAATGAGCTCTCATGCGTGGTTCCCATCGCGAGGTGCTCTCATGAACCTGCATCAGCTCAATACCGAGGCCAGGGCTGGCCATGTCGACGAACTGAACCTGATCGCCATCGAAGGCGGTGACTACCTGCTCGAGGCCCGGGTCAAAGGCCATCCTCACCCCCTGTCCGATACCCGCGGTGAACGCTTGCGCGTGCACTCGGTGGAAGATGCGCGCAAGTTGCTGCAAACCATCCCCATGGTCTCGATGAACCTGGTGCACTGGTCGGTGCAGGATGAAATGTGTGGTATGGGGACGCATCCGGAAGAAGACCTGAAGGTGCCGATTTCCCAGCGTTCGGCCTGGTAGCTGCTCGCAGCGCCCCAGTGTGCTAGGCTGCTCGCCCTTTTTATCAAGGGCGCGGCTGCACTGCGCCCTGCAGTGGAGCACGACAATGTCCGAACTCAACCTGTCTACCGATGAAACTCGCGTCAGCTACGGTATCGGCCGTCAGCTGGGCGGCCAGCTGCGCGACAACCCGCCACCTGGCGTCAGCCTGGAAGCCATCCTGGCCGGCCTGACCGATGCCTTCAACGGTGCCGACAGCCGCGTCAGCGAAGCCGACCTGTCGGCCAGCTTCAAGGTCATCCGCGAGGTGATGCAAGCCGAAGCTGCAGCCAAGGCCGAAGCCGCCGCTGCCGCTGGCAAGGAATTCCTGGTCGAGAACGCCAAGCGTGAAGGCATCACCACGCTGGCTTCGGGCCTGCAGTTCGAAGTGCTGACCGCCGGCGAAGGCGCCAAGCCGTCTCGCGAAGACAACGTGCGTACCCACTACCACGGCACCCTGATCGACGGCACCGTGTTCGACAGCTCCTACGAGCGTGGCCAGCCGGCTGAGTTCCCGGTAGGCGGCGTGATCGCTGGCTGGACCGAAGCCCTGCAGCTGATGAACGCTGGCAGCAAATGGCGCCTGTACGTGCCAAGCGAGCTGGCTTACGGCGCCCAAGGCGTTGGCAGCATCCCGCCGCACAGCGTACTGGTGTTCGACGTCGAGCTGCTCGACGTTCTGTAAGGTCGTTGGGGCCGCTTTGCGGCCCGTTCGCGAGTAAACCCGCTCCTCCCTGTAGGGGTAGGGGTCACCCGCGAAGAGGCCGGCCCTACCGGCCTCAATTCCAGTCTGTCCCCCCAGGGCGCAATGCCCGCGAATAGCAGAACAGAAACAGATTCCGTACCAGTTCCTTGAGCACCCCCGGCTCACTCGAATTCAGCCCGCTCATGTCCAGGTCACCCTGGTCACGCAGTTCGTCGAGGGCTGCTTCTTCAAGGACCGCGCACACTTCGCCGGTTTCCCGATGAAGAATGCGCAGGTAGGGGTGAGGGCGTTCCAGCCAGGCGTCGATCAGATAAGTCATGGCGATTCTCCTTGGATAGCAGTTCCAATGAGAATAATTCTTATTACTAGAATGGCAAGCGCCAATTGCCGGATTTTTCTGTGATCAGACTTTGCGGACGAACTCGGACTTCAGTTTCATGGCCCCGATGCCGTCGATTTTGCAGTCGATGTCGTGGTCGCCATCGCACAGGCGGATGTTCTTGACCTTGGTGCCGACCTTGACTACCAGCGACGAACCTTTGACCTTGAGGTCCTTGATCACGGTAACGGTGTCACCGTCCTGCAGGATGTTGCCGACCGAATCCTTTTTCACCACCTCGTCGCTGGCCGCCTCGGCATCGCCGCTGGCCGACCACTCGTGGGCGCATTCAGGGCAGATCAGCTGAGTGCCATCCTCGTAGGTGTATTCGGAGTTGCATTTTGGGCAGGGTGGCAGAGTGCTCACTTCGGTTCCTCAAACAAACAGACGGGCGGTTAAAAGCCCACATTGTAAAAGGTATTTTCCCGGAAGTGATTATGTCCGGACAAAAACATCGCGGGCAAGCC
>NZ_JBICMK010000030.1:0-4864 GCF_043106315.1 Pseudomonas sp. FYR_5
CAGGCAAAAAAAATCCCCGACCTAAGCCGGGGATTCTTTCATTACGCCAGGATCAATCCTCGCGGTAGCGACGCAGCTTCAGCTGCTTGCCAGCCACGCGGGTGTCCTTGAGCTTGGACAGCAGCTTCTCGAGGCCGTCTTCCGGCAGCTCGACCAGGCTGAAGCTGTCGCGCACCTGGATGCGGCCGATAGCGTCACGCGCCAGGCCACCTTCGTTGAGGATCGCACCCAGCAGGTTCTTGGCAGCGATGCCATCACGGGCACCCAGGGCGGTACGGCAACGCACGCGGCCTTCGGCCAACGGCAGCGGCGCACGACGCTCACGGTCACCACGGTCAGGGCGCTCGCCACGCTCACCGCGCTCGGTACGCTCACCACGCGGGGCAAAGCTCGGTACCAGCGGCTGCTCACGCTCTACCGCCGCCAGGTCCAGCGCCTGGCCATTGGTGGCCTTGCGCAGCAGGGCCGAAGCCAGTGCACGCGCGCTGCAACCCAGGTCGGTGGTCAGGCGGTCGAACAGCTCGCCGTGGGTGGCTTCTGCTTCGGCTACCAGCGGCGCCAGGCTCGAGGTCAACTTCTTGATGCGGGCATCCAGCACGGCCTGTGCATTAGGCAGGCGCGCTTCGGCAACCTTCTGCCCGGTTACACGCTCGATCACCTGCAGCATGCGGCGCTCACGCGGGGTAACCAGCAACAGTGCACGGCCATCGCGACCGGCACGGCCAGTACGGCCGATACGGTGTACGTAGGACTCCGGGTCGTACGGCATGTCGACGTTGAATACGTGAGTGATGCGCGGTACGTCCAGGCCACGGGCAGCGACGTCGGTGGCGACGACGATGTCCAGGCGGCCATCCTTGAGCGAGTCGATCACACGCTCACGCTGGTTCTGGGCGATGTCGCCGTTCAATGCAGCAGCCTTGTAGCCTTTGGCTTCCAGCGCGGCGGCCAGGTCCAGGGTGGCTTGCTTGGTACGTACGAAGGCGATCAGCGCGTCGAACTCTTCCACTTCCAGCAGACGCAGCACAGCCGGGATCTTCTGGTCCGCGTGGACCATCAGGTGGGCCTGCTCGATCGCGGTAACGGTCTGGGTCTTGGTCTGGATCTTGACGTGCTTGGGTTCACGCAGGTGACGCTCGGCGATCGAACGGATCGACGACGGCAGGGTTGCGGAGAACAGTACGGTCTGACGGGTAGCCGGGATTGCGTCGAAGATCACTTCGAGGTCGTCCATGAAGCCCAGCTTCAGCATCTCGTCGGCTTCGTCCAGTACCAGGTACTGTACGGTCGACAAGACTTTTTCGTCACGACGCAGGTGGTCGCACAGACGGCCCGGGGTGGCCACGACGATTTGCGCGCCGTTGCGGATCGCACGCAGCTGTGGGCCCATCGGGGCACCACCGTAGACGGCGACAACGTTCACGCCCGGCATCTGCTTGGCGTAGGTTTCGAAAGCGGTAGCAACTTGCAGCGCCAACTCACGGGTTGGCGCCAGGATCAGGGCTTGCGGTTCGCGCTTGCTCACATCGATCTTGTTCAGGATCGGCAGGGCGAAGGCAGCGGTTTTGCCGGTGCCAGTCTGCGCCTGGCCGATCATGTCGTGACCGGCGAGGATGATCGGGATCGATTGTTGCTGAATGGCGGACGGCTCTTCATAGCCGGTAGCCACAACGGCAGCAACAATGTTCGGATTAAGATCGAGAGCGGCGAAGCCGCCGGTTTCCTGGGTCATGGGTCTGCCTCTAGGTGCATCCGCAAAGACCCATGCTCCAAAGCTGCACATGCCTTGAAAGACCGTCAGGTCACCCAGGCAGCTTTGGCGGCGGGGATTTGCGAAAACGATTGAAAAAGAAAACTTGGGAAGGTCCGCCTAGCGGACGCGCAGCCGAAGCTGGACTCGGAGGATTTGCACCACCTGATTTTGAGGTCCGCTAAAAGACCGGCGCGTACTATACCTGAAATAGTCACGTACGTGAGGAAAATTTTCATGGGTGCAGGGCCAGCATCGGGCCACCAAGCACGACAGGCTGAATCGATAATCCCCTGAAGCCGTGCGCGCTCGGTGTCGCAGCGGTTGAGCCTTTCAGGTAGCCGGCCGAATCTCGCGGATCAGCCCATCGAGGCTGTACCCCAAACGGGGCGCCAGCGCTTCGGCCCGGGCTCTCAAACCGTCCAGGTCCAGCGACTGCTCCAGGTCTGCCGGCACCAGCAGAATCACATTGCCCTCCTTCACAGGCAGTTCCCAGTAATGCCGGTGGTACAACCCGCGCAACAACGCTGCGCCCAGCGGCCTGCCATCATCGGTGGCCCACTGGTTGATCACCAGCCAGCCGCCCGGGTTCAGGTGTTGCTGGCAGTTCTCCAGAAAGTTCCACGCCAGGTGCCCGACCCCAGGACCATGGTCGGTGTACAAGTCAACGAACAGCAGGTCGGCCTTCTCTGCCGTGGGCAGCAGCTCCAGGGCATCACCGATGCGCACATACAGCCGTGGGTCGTCGTCCAGGCCCAGGTAATCCATGGCCAGGCGCGGCACATCCGGGCGCAGCTCGATGGCCTCGATGTCTTCCAACGGCAGGAACTTCATGCAGGCCTGGGTCAGCGTGCCGGCGCCCAGGCCCAGAAACAGCGCGCTCTCCGGCGATTCGTGGCACAGCGCCCCCACCAGCATGGCGCGGGTATAGTCGTACTCCAGCCAGCTGGGGTCGGCCGTGAACACACAGCTTTGCTCGATCGCATCGCCGAACTCCAGAAAGCGGTAGTCGTCTACTTCGTACACGCTGATGACGCCAAAAGCATCCTCCACCCGTGCCAGCAGCCGCTCTTGCCGTTCCGCCGTCATGTCCACCACCCACCTGCGCAAAAACGCGCATTGTCCGCCAACACCCTGGATGCAACAAGCGCAGCGCCAACTGTTACCATGGCCCATAGCCTACAACCGACAAGACCGAGCCCAAGATGAACCAACCGTGGAGCCCCGACAGCTGGCGCGCCCTGCCGATCCAGCAGCAACCGACCTACCCCGATGCCGCGCACCTGCTGAAGGTTGAACAGACCCTGGCCAGCTACCCGCCGCTGGTGTTCGCGGGTGAGGCGCGCGAGCTGCGCCGGCAGTTTGCCGAAGTCACTGAAGGGCGTGCCTTCCTGCTTCAGGGCGGCGATTGCGCAGAGAGCTTCGCCGAGTTCTCGGCTGCAAAAATCCGCGACACCTTCAAGGTGCTGCTGCAAATGGCCATTGTCATGACCTTTGCCGCCGGCTGCCCGGTAGTGAAAGTGGGGCGTATGGCCGGGCAGTTCGCCAAACCCCGCTCATCTGGCGATGAAACCATCGGCGACATCACCCTCCCCGCCTACCGCGGCGACATCGTCAACGGCATAGGTTTCGACGCCAAAAGCCGTATTCCGGACCCGGATCGCCTGCTGCAGGCCTACCACCAGGCCACCGCCAGCCTCAACTTGCTGCGCGCGTTCGCCCAGGGCGGGTTTGCCGACCTGCACCAGGTGCACAAGTGGAACCTGGACTTCATCGCCAACTCGGCGCTGGCCGACAAGTACCACCAGTTGGCCAATCGCATCGATGAAACCCTGGCGTTTATGCGTGCCTGTGGCCTGGACAGTGCGCCGCAACTGCGCGAAACCAGCTTCTTCACGGCCCACGAAGCACTGCTGCTGAACTATGAAGAAGCCTTCGTGCGCCAGGACAGCCTGACCGGCGACTACTACGACTGCTCGGCGCACATGCTGTGGATCGGCGACCGCACCCGCCAGCTCGATGGGGCCCATGTGGAGTTCCTGCGTGGCGTGCACAACCCGATTGGGGTCAAGGTTGGCCCGAGCATGAACCCCGAAGAGCTGATCCGCCTGATCGACACGCTCAACCCGGCCAATGACCCGGGGCGTTTGAACCTGATCGTGCGCATGGGCGCGGGCAAGGTTGGCGACCACTTGCCGGGGCTGATCCGCACGGTCGAGCGCGAGGGGCGCAAGGTGCTGTGGAGTTCCGATCCGATGCACGGCAACACCATCAAGGCCAGCAGCGGTTACAAGACCCGCGATTTTGCGCAGATTCTGGATGAGGTGAAGCAGTTCTTCCAGGTGCACCAGGCTGAGGGCAGCCATGCCGGCGGTATCCATATCGAGATGACTGGGCAGAACGTCACCGAATGCATCGGTGGTGCCCGGCCGATCACCGAGGATGCGTTGTCTGACCGGTATCACACTCATTGTGATCCGCGGATGAATGCTGATCAGTCGCTGGAGTTGGCGTTCCTGATTGCCGAAACCCTCAAGCAGGTGCGGCGCTGAGCGCTTTGCGCTTTTCGCTTTTCGCTTTTCGCTTTTGATCTTGCTTCTAAGCGCGCGGTAGTCCAGGCGACGCAGATTGCGACTTCAGGAGGCCGAGTGGAGGCCTTGCGGAGGGAGATGACGGGCATGGATGCCCGTCAAGCGCTGAGGCCCCATGGATGGGGCCTGCAGCGCGTGCTCCCGGGAGCAAGGCCGGAGCGAGGGGACCCCGGAGCGTAGCGTAGGGGCCGGATGATGGGAGCCGACGGTTTTTGGTCCCTTTTTGCCACGACAAAAAGGGACCCGCCGTAAGGGCGGAAAGGTGAGTTGGCGTCGCCATCGCAAACGGACTGTACGCCCGATCAGAACCAGCGCTTAAGCTTTGGGCTTTTGAGCTTTTGAGCTTTTGAGCTTTTGAGCTTTTGAGCCTTTGGGCCTTTGGGTTGTGCGCTTTCACATCAAGTAGACATTCATTCACGATGTTGGCGCCTATTCACCTTTCCGCCCTTCCGGCGGGTTACTTTGGTCGTGGCCAAAGTAACCAAAACCGTCGGCTCCCATCATCCGGCCCCTACGCTACGCT
>NZ_JBICMK010000031.1:0-15567 GCF_043106315.1 Pseudomonas sp. FYR_5
CAGGCCTGGCCCATTCGCGGGTAAACCCGCGCCTACAGCGGCCTGTGCTTGTCCACTCAGGCCGTAGCGCTGACCATGCCACCCGCACTGCTGCCGCCCTCTTGCTGCAACAGCTCCAGTAACTGCGCCGTGGCTGCCATGATCTGCCCGTTGATGGTGGCAATGCTTGCCTGCTTGGCACCTATCGCTGCCGCCTTGGCAGCCTCGTCCAACTTGCTGTTCTGCAATGCAGCCAACTGTTTCTGCTCTTCTGCCAGTTGCTTCTGCAGGTCCTTGATCAGTTGACGCAGCTCGCTCACAGCCCCCGACTCGCTACTCTCTTCAGTGTCGGTGGATTGCGCCTGGCTACCCGCCGACACCTTCATGCTGTCACTGCTGATGCTCAACGGCCCCACCGCCTCACCGGCCTGTTTCGCCTGTTCGCGTTCGGTTGCTGCATTCGCGCTCAGCGTCTGCGCTGAAACGCCATTGATCATCAGGTTGCTTGCCGTGATGCCGCTCATGTCGATTCCTTGCCTGAAAGTTTGGTCCTTGCCGTAACCACCACATCGGCCGCCTCGCGCTGTTCTTTAGCCCGCTTAAATTCCTCCCCGGTTGGCTCGTTCCAACTCATGTACTTGCGCAGGAGCCGGAGCCCCGGCGGGCGTCCATATTCGACCATTCAGGAAATCGCAGCCATGAGCCAGTCCTCACAGCAGGAAACCATCAAAGACATGATCGGCGTGGGCTTCGGTCCTTCCAACCTGGCCTTGGCCATCGCCCTGGAAGAACTCGCCGAATCCCGGGGTCATGCGCTCGACGCACTGTTCATCGACAAGCAGAAAGACTACCACTGGCACGGCGAGACATTGGCTACCCAGAGCGAATTGCAGATCTCGTTCCTCAAGGACCTGGTGTCGCTGCGCACCCCGACCAGCCCGTACAGCTTCGTCAACTACCTGCACCAGAAGCAGCGCCTGGCCGACTTCATCAACCTCGGCACCTTCTATCCCTGCCGCCTGGAGTACAACGACTACCTGCGCTGGGCCGCCGAGCATTTCGCCTCCCAGGCGGTGTATGGGCAGGAGGTGTTGCGCATCGAACCGCACGTGCATGCAGGCCGGGTCGAACACCTGCGCGTGGTCACGCGTGACACGCAGGGCCGCGAATACAGCCGCCGCACCCGCTCGGTGGTGGTGGGCAGCGGTGGCACGCCGAAAATCCCGGAAAACTTCGGTGCCTTCAAGGACGACCCGCGGGTCTTCCACCACTCGCAGTACCTGAGCAGCCTGACCAAACTGCCGTGCACGGCTGGCAAACCGATGCGCATTGCCGTGATCGGCTCAGGCCAGAGCGCCGCCGAGGCGTTCATCGACCTCAACGACAGTTACCCGTCAGTCAAGGTCGACATGATTCTGCGCGGCTCGGCCCTCAAACCTGCCGACGACAGCCCTTTCGTCAACGAGATCTTCTCGCCCGACTACACCGACCTGGTCTACAACGAACCGGCCGACCAGCGCAGCAAACTGCTGGGCGAATACCACAACACCAACTATTCGGTGGTCGACCTCAACCTGATCGAGCGCATCTACGGCATCCTCTACCGGCAGAAGGTTGCCCGTCAGCCCCGCCACAACGTGCTGTGCCGGCGCCAGGTGGAAGCAGTGGTGGCTACCCGCGAAGGCCTGGAACTGACCCTGCGCGACCTCGCCACCGCCCAGCAGCAAACCCACCGCTACGATGCCGTTATCCTCGCCACCGGTTACGAGCGCCGCTCACACCGTGAATTGTTGGCGCCGCTGGCCGATTACCTGGAGGACTTCAGCGTCGACCGCAACTACCGCGTACTGGCCAGCCCGGACCTGCAAGCCTCGGTGTACCTGCAGGGCTTCTGCGAAAACAGCCACGGTCTGAGTGACACCCTGCTTTCGGTCCTGCCGGCCCGCGCTGCGGAAATTGGCCGGGCACTGTACCAGGACCTGGAGCAGTTGCACGAAAAGCCCCAAGCAGCCGCGGCACTGACCCGCGCCTGACTCCTCTGCAACAAGCCATCAAGGCCGGACTGATGCCTGTGCGCAGTCCGGCTTTTGCGCTTTGAAACATTTGCTTTCATTTAAACCTGCAGGTTTTCAATTCTCATTCGTCCTTATCAGTACAGCCCTCTTTGGTTGGCACACGCTCGACCACCAATAACAGAAGACCGTCTGATGGCCAAATCACCGAAAAAATCCAAATCCAGGCTGTGGTTCCTGGTCCACAGCTGGCTCGCCCTGCCGATCTGGTTCTTCGTCCTGATCGTCTGCTTCACCGGCATGCTCGCCGTGGTCAGTCAGGAAATCGTCTGGCTCGCGGACCCGGCCGTGCGCGCCAACAAGCCAGACGCGGACACCGAGCGCATGAGCTTTCAGCAGGTACTGGAGGCCTTGAACAAGGCCGAGCCGGACATGGTGGTGGAGCGCCTGAGCCAGCCGGATGGTTCGCACTTCGCGGTGAAGGCCAATGTCACCCTGCCTGACGGCACCAGCCCGACGCTGTATGTAAACCCTTACACCGGGGCCATCCAGGGCAAGACCCCAGACTTCAACTTCGAAGCCTTCACCCGCGCCCTGCACGGCTGGTGGCTGGTGCCGTTCACCAATGGTTTCAGCTGGGGCTGGTACCTGGTATCGCTGCTCGGCCTGCCGATGCTGGCCTCGCTGGTCACCGGCCTGGTGGTTTACAAGAAGTTCTGGAAAGGCTTTTTCAAACCCGTGCGCACCGGCCATGGTTCGCGAATTTTCTGGGGTGACCTGCACCGTCTGTCCGGGGTGTGGTCAATCTGGTTCATTGCGGTCATTTCCATCACCGGCACCTGGTTCCTGATCCAGGCGATCCTGTCTGACAACCACATCACCCTTTCCAGCCGATCCATCGTGCCGGTGATCGCCCGTGAGGAGGTGCCGCAAACGCCAGATGGCAGCCCCGCCTCGCGCATCGACCTGGATGAAGCGGCGCGCCTTGCCGGCCTGGCGATCCCGGGGCTGGAAGTGACCTCCATCTCGCTCCCCGCCACTGCCTACAGCCACGTCACGCTGTCTGGCCCGGGCTGGTACCCGTTGATGTTCCAGAGTGCTTCGGTGAATCCGTACACACGCAATGTCGACAGCCAGTTCCTGATCAGCGACCGTTCGGCCCTGGAGTTCGTCACCGAGTCCATGCGCCCGCTGCACACTGGCGACTTCGGCGGTTTGCCGATCAAGCTGGTGTGGTTCTTCTTCGGCCTGATCCTCACCCTGATGGTGCTCAGCGGCCTGCTGATCTGGACCAAACGCACCGCCCAGGCCACCGCCGCAGCCCTCAAGCGTAGCGAGCGCGCACCGCGTGCGGCACGCAGTGAAACCACCGTGGAGGTCCACTCATGAGCCAGGCCCAGGCCCTGCCCGCCAGCCCGCTGAAGCAGCTTTGGCTGAAGTGGCGTTTTCACCTGAACATCCTGCTGATCCTGATCCCGCTGGGCTTCATGCCCAAGTACTTCGCCGACGCCAGGCTATTCCGCGGCGACGCCGGCCTTGGCGCCAACGTGATCAGTGACATCCAGGTCGGCCCCTACAGCCTCGACCTTGCCGAACTGCGTGACGAGGCGCCACGCGCCGACGGCCCGGCCGGCTACTTCAAATCGTTCAATGCATCGTTGTGCAAGGCCTGCATAAAGGACGTCAAGGCAGCCTACCTGCGCATCGGCAAGCCGCGCAGCCTGCGCGCCGCCGGCACCATTTTCTTCGGTGCACCGTACAACATGGGCACCTCGTTGCCGATCCCGCCGCGCACCAAGCCCGACGCGCAGATCTGGATCACCCTGGAAGGCTGGGACGGCAGCATGCACCAGGCGTCGATCCCCCTGGCCAAGGCATCGCCAGCCACCGTGGCATGGCTCAAGAAACAAGGAGACAACAAATGAAACACCTGATGCGCACCCTGGCCTTGCCCGTCCTGGTACTGGCCGCCGGCCCTGCGCTGGCGCACAACCCGATGTGCGAATGCGAAGAACTGGCCAACGGCCAGGTCAAGTGTACCGGCGGTTTCTCGGACGGCAGCGGTGCCCCCGGGGTGACCCTCGATGTGATCGGTTATGACGAAGAGGTGCTGGTCGGCGGCAAGCTTGGCGACGACTCGACGCTGACCTTCAAGCGCCCGGACGGCGAATTCTACGTGCTGTTCGATGCCGGCCCCGGGCACGTGGTGGAAGTGGACTACGCCGATATCGCCCAGCCATGAGCCGCGCCCAAGTCATTCGCCCGGCCGGTGCCGGGCACGAAACCCTGTATGTGCTGCTGGCAAGCCTGCTTATCGTGGTGCTCGCCGCCAGCGTGGTGCTGCTGCGCGGTGAGCGCGAGGACGAACAGGCCATCGCCCGCCACCAGATCGACGCTCGCCGCGACCTCACCGCCGCCGAGCAAGGCCTCTACACCGACCTGTGGGTGGCCTTCGACGAGATCCAGTTACTGCGCGAAGAAAACGGCGTTGCCCCCGGCGTGCAGGCCCTGGCCGAAGAAGGCCTGCCGCCGTTCGTGGTCGACGCTGGCAGCCAGAGCCGTGGCGGCCACCAATGGTCATGGCTGGAGCCCGGCGCCTACCTGGGCCGCAGCCAGGCCCCTGACGTTGCCGGCAGCCTGCTGCTGATGCTGCCACCCGACAGCTCAGGCCAAGCCGATGTCTGGCTGCGCCGCGACAGCGCCGCCGTGATCCCGGACGACCTCGGCCAGGCCGCCCTGATCGCCGCTGGCTGGCAACAAGTGGTCAGCCACTACGACGCCGGGGTCACCCGCGAACACCGTCACTGAACCCAAGGACTCGCCCATGTTTCGCTCCGCCTTCGCCCTGCTCCTGGCCTTTGCCTTGCCGGCACTGGCCCTGGCCGATAACAGCAAGCCGCTGCGTATCGGCATCACCCTGCACCCCTACTACAGCTACGTAAGCAATATTGTCGGCGACAAGGCCGAGGTAGTTCCCCTGATTCCGGCTGGCTTCAACCCGCACGCCTACGAGCCGCGGGCCGAGGACATCAAGCGCATCGGCACACTGGACGTGGTGGTGCTCAACGGCGTTGGCCATGACGACTTCGCAGACCGCATGATCGCCACCAGCGAAAAACCCGACATTGCCACTATCGAAGCCAATCAGAATGTACCGCTACTGGCGGCCACCGGCATAGCCGCCCGCGGTGCCGGCAAGGTGGTCAACCCGCACACCTTTCTGTCGATCAGCACCACCATCGCCCAGGTGAACAACATCGCCCGCGAACTGGGCAAGCTCGACCCTGACAACGCCAGGTTGTACACGCAAAACGCCCGTGCCTACGCCAAGCGCCTGCGCGCCATGCGTGCCGAGGCCCTGGCCAAGGTCACCGAAGCCCCTGGCGCAACGTTCCGAGTCGCTACCATCCATGCTGCCTATGACTACCTGGTGCGTGACTTCGGTCTGGAGGTGACGGCCGTCGTCGAGCCTGCCCATGGCATCGAGCCCAGCCCGGCACAGCTGAAAAAGACCATCGACCAGCTCAAGGCACTGGACGTGCGGGTGATCTTCTCGGAAATGGACTTCCCGTCAGCCTATGTCGAAACCATTCAACGCGAGTCCGGCGTGCGCCTGTATCCGTTGACGCATATCTCCTACGGCGATTACACCAAGGATAAGTACGAGGTGGAAATGAAGCGCAACCTCGACACGGTGGTCCGCGCCATTCAGGAGAACCGCGCATGACCGCTGCCGCCAAGCTGGTGACAGCCTGCGGGCCGCGCA
Organism: Pseudomonas sp. FYR_5; assembly: GCF_043106315.1. NCBI lineage: Bacteria > Pseudomonadati > Pseudomonadota > Gammaproteobacteria > Pseudomonadales > Pseudomonadaceae > Pseudomonas > Pseudomonas sp. FYR_5. Next base: position 5,758 of record NZ_JBICMK010000031.1, read on the forward strand.
TCGAATTCGCCGGCATCGACCTGACCCTGGGCCGCACACGTATCCTCGAACAGGTCAGTTTCAGCGTGGCGGCAGGCAGCGTGCACGCCATCGTCGGCCCCAACGGCGGCGGCAAGAGCTCGCTGATCAAGACCCTGCTCGGGCAGATGCCGCACGAGGGCCAGCTGACCCTGCATTGGCCTGGTGAGCGCGAAGTGATCGGCTACGTGCCGCAGGCACTGGAATTCGACCGTGGCCTGCCAATGACCGTGGACGACTTCATGGCCGCCATGTGCCAGCGCCGCCCGGCCTTCCTCGGCCTGTCGCGGCGTGTAAAGCCGGCCATTGATGCAGCCCTGGTGCAGGTTGGCATGCTCGACAAGCGCACGCGGCGCATGGGTGCACTTTCCGGTGGCGAGCGTCAGCGCGTGCTGCTGGCCCAGGGCCTGATCCCAGAGCCGCAATTGCTGGTGCTGGACGAACCGATGTCGGCCCTCGATGAAGCCGGCATACAGGTGTTCGAACAGTTATTGCAGGGCTGGCGCCAGGCCGGCACTACCGTTCTGTGGATCGAGCATGACCTGGAAGCCGTGTTGCGCCTGGCTGACCGGGTAACGGGCCTGAGCCGCCAGGTGTTGTTCGACGCCCCGCCTGCCCAGGCCCTGACTCCAGAGCGCCTGCTTGGCCTGTTCTCCGTTCACCCGCGCAGCGAGAGCCTTGCCCGATGAGTTTTGAAATCTTTCGCCAAACGGTCCAGGACTGGGCCACTGCCGGCTATCTGCCCGAGGCGCTGGCCTACGGTTTCGTGGTCAACGCCCTGCTGGCCGGCTTGATGATCGGCCCGGTGCTGGGCGGCCTGGGCACCTTGGTGGTGGTCAAGCGGTTTGCCTTCTTCTCCGAAGCGGTCGGCCATGCGGCACTGACCGGCGTGGCCATCGGTATCCTGCTGGGTGAGCCCTATACCGGCCCTTACGGCAGTCTGTTCGGCTATTGCCTGCTGTTCGGCATTCTGCTCAACTTCCTGCGCAACCGCACCGGGTTGTCGCCGGACACGCTGATTGGCGTGTTCCTGTCGGTGTCCCTGGCGCTGGGCGCCAGCCTGCTGTTGATGTTGGCGGGCAAAATCAACGTGCACATCCTCGAAAACGTGCTGTTCGGCTCGGTGCTGACCGTTAGCGCTCAGGACTTGGTCGTGCTGGGCATCGTCGCGCTACTGGTGCTGGCCTTGGCGCTGCCGCTCTACAACCGCATCATGCTGGCCAGTTTCAATCCGCAGCTGGCGGCTGTGCGCGGGGTGGCGGTGAAGACCCTGGACTATCTGTTCGTGGTGCTGGTGACGTTGGTGACCGTGGCTGCGGTGAAGGTGATCGGGGCCATCCTGGTCGGCGCGCTGCTGGTCATCCCGGCCGCCGCCGCTCGCCTGGTCAGCCAGTCACTCAAGGGCTTTTTCTTCCTGTCGGTACTGATTGCCACCATCAGCACCCTGTTCGGCATCCTGTTGCCGATCGTTATCGATCTGCCAGTGCCGTCAGGGGCCGCGATCATCCTGGTCGCCGGCATCTGCTTTGCCCTGGCCGCCCTGGCCCGCGCCCTCGTTCCCCGCCTGCAAGGAAACCCGGCATGAACTTCAAACACCTGACCCTGGCGCTGGCACTGGCCGGGCTGCCGTCACTGTCTTTCGCCACGCAAGTGCTGACGACCCTGCCCGTCACCCACAGCCTGGCCAGCGCCCTGCTCGACGGTACTGCGGTGCAGCTCCAGCGGGCAGCACCGGCCAACCTGCCAGCCAGCCGTCAACCGTCATATTTCAGCGGGCGTGGTGGCGCTGGCCTGCACAAGGCCGCCCAGCAGGCAGATGCGGTGGTCGGCGTGCGATCGATCTGGCGTGACGACCCGCTGTACCCGATGGCACGGCGCAGCAATATCCGCATTGTCGAGATCGATGCCGCGCGACCGGTGGATGGCGCACTGCCGGGCATTGCGGTGAGCGGTGACGATGCCTATGGCGCTTACCCCTGGCTCAACCCGACCAACCTCGGGCGCATGGCCGACGTGGTAGCCAATGACCTGGAGCGCCTGGCGCCGGACGACAAGGCGAAGATCCAGGGCAACCTGGCAGGGCTCAAGCGCCAATTGCTGGAGCTTTCGGCCAGCAGCCAGACGCGGCTGGCCAAAGTCGACAACCTGACGGTGGTGAGCCTGTCGGAGCGACTGGGGTATCTGGTCAACGGGTTGAACCTGGATGCGGTCGAGCAGCCGCTGCCGGCCAATTGGGATGCGGCCGCACTCAAGGCGCTGGGGGAGAACCTGAAGGCGCAGGACGTGGCGCTGGTGCTGGACCATCGTCAGCCGAGTGCGGCGGTGGCCGAGGTGATCAAGGCAGCCGGGGCCAGGCTGGTGGTGGTGGAGAGTGACCCTGAGGATGCGATTGCGGGGCTCAAGGCCAGTGTCGACCAGGTCGTCGGGGCATTGGGCGAGCGCTGATCGCACAGGGTCGCGCGGCTGCAGTGGACACGCATTGGTGGTTCGTAGGAGCGGGTTCACCCGCGAAAGGGCCGGGCCTGCTGGCCAATTTACACCCGCCGTTCACTGTTGCAGTCGCCACCGTATTCGCGGGTAAACCCGCTCCTACACATGCACAGGCCGTCGTAGGAGCGGGTTCACCCGCGAAAGGGCCGGCCCGGCTGGCCAATTTCCACCCGCCGCTCACCGTTGCAGTCGCCACCGTATTCGCGGGTAAACCCGCTCCTACGCATGCACAGGCCGTCGTAGGAGCGGGTTCACCCGCGAAAGGGCCGGCCCTGCTGGCCAATTTACACCCGCCGTTTACTGTTGCAGCCGCCACCGTATTCGCGGGTAACCCGCTCAAGGATCGCGGTAACTGCCGGGCTAACGCTTCATGCACCGCTGATAGCGCACATCCACCCGCCCGGCAAACCAGGCCGTGGTCAGCTTGCGGGTAATCTTCGGGCTCTTCAGCTCGATGCCCGGTAGCACCGCGCGGGGCAACGGTTTGCCAGCTTTGGCATCTGCCAGGGCGAACACCCCGCTGTACAACTTGCTGTCTTCGAACGCCAGGCTGTCACCCTCCTCCAGCTGGCTTCGGATCTGCGGGTTACGCAGCCCCAGCTTTACCCCTAGCTTGCGCGCAGCCAGTTCGGTGCTCCCCGGCATGATCGCCCCCGGCGCCACCAGGTCGCCGTCCAGTGCCAACTTCACCCCCGTGACCTTGCTCAACGCCGCCTGGAATGCCGCATTGCGGCTGGCGTACCAGCCCGCGTTGAAATCGGCAAACCGGTAAAGCTGGCGCTCGTAGTTGGCCGGGTAGTCCAACAGGTGGGCAATACCGAAATACATGCCGCCGCGCCGGCTGAACACTTCCTGGCGGATCGTGCCTTCATGGCTGTAGGGGTAATCCCTTGCATGCTTTTCGGCGAAGTCGATGCTGACCTGCATCGGCCCGCCGGTGTGCACCGGATTCAGCCCACCCAGCAAGGTCTTGCCCAGCGGCACGCGAGCCACGACTTCGTCGTACAGTTCGCTCAACTGCTTTTCGCTGCGCACCGCCCGCAAACGCTGCTGGTAGCTCTGGCCGTTGCCCGACGGCGTCTTCAGCGCACCGTCGACCAGCAGCTTGGGAATATGCAGGCGCGCGGCGCGGCGGTCGATCTCCTGGCGGGCGATACGCCCAAGGTTGGGCACCTGCGGGTCCGCAGTGAAGGTCGACTCCTGTTCGGTCACCGCAAGCACGGCGCACAGGTTGCTTTTACTAGGCGCTATGCGCTGGGCTTCGAAGGCTGTCTGGATATCTTTGGCCCAACCCTCGCGGTCCTTGACCTGGGCGGGCAACAGCCGCAGCAGTTGCGCGCGGATTTTGGCCGGGTCCGCTTCGGGCGCGTCTTCGCGGCGCCCGGCACAGCCTTGCAACAGCGCCACGGCCGTCACCGCAATAGCGAGTAACCGGCCGTTCAGGGCTGTTCACCGATCAGGTAGGTTTTGCTGATGTGGCGGAACTGCGGGTGCCCGGCACTGCCCATCAATTCGAACAGCACCATCTCGCGGGTCACCACCTGCGCGCCGGCGGCACGCATGCGCGCCAGACCTGCGGCCTTGCTGGCCGGGGTGCGGCTGTCGCAGGCATCCTCGACCACGAACACTTGCTTGCCCAGCGCCAGCAGGCCGAGCACCGTCTGCAGCACGCAAACATGGGTTTCCATGCCACAGACGATCACCTGCTCGCGCGCCATCAAGCTGGCTGGCAGGCACTCGGCGGCCACGCAGGAAAAGTGACTTTTCTCCACCAAGTCGGCTGTCGGGGCTGCGACCAGCAGTTCGGCCAGGGTATGACCCAGGCCTTTGGGGTACTGCTCGGAAATCACCGTCGGCAGCGCCAGCTCGGCAGTCGCCGCCAGCAACCAGCGGGCCCGTGCCCGAGTGCCTTCGGGGTCGCTCATGGCACCGATGAGTTTTTCCTGGATGTCGACGACCAGCAGCGTGGCCTTGAGTGGATCGATCAGCATTACCTGCCTCTTGCCTGGGAAAAACCCTAGCCTCCCCCAGGCAAGCGGTGACGTCAATCAGGCGGACAGCCGAAGCGGTTGCAGCGACGCGGTCAGCGCAGCGAGCACACGGTCTTCCTGCTCATGGATGAAGAAATGGCCACCCGGGAACATCTGCAGCGAGAACGCACCGTGGGTTTCATTGCGCCATGCCTGCAGTTGCTCATCGCTGGCCCGGTCATCCACACCACCCAGCACATGCAGGGGGCACTGCAACGCCGCTCGCTGGCGGTATGTGTAAGTGCCGCACAACAGAAAATCGGCGCGCAAGGTCGGCAAGGTCAGGCTCATCAGCTCTGCGTTGGCCAGCACTTCCTCAGGCGTGCCCTGCAGCTCACGCAACTCGCTGATCAGCTCGGCGTCGCTCTTGGGCTCGCGCCAGTTGTTGCCATCGTAGTCCTCACGCCGGGTAGGTGCCGCGGTGCCGCAGGCGAACAAGGCCAGCGGCGCCGGGCAGCCCAATGCCTGCAGCTCATGGGCCAGCTCAAAGGCCAGCAGAGCGCCCAGGCTGTGGCCGAGCAGCGCATAAGGAGCGCTTGCCGTCAGGCGCTGCTCGCTGGCCAGTTGCCGAGCCAGACCTTGCATGTCGGTGTGCAGCGACTCGCCCATGCGCGCACCCCGCCCGGGCAACTCTACCGGGCGCACCTGCAACCAGGCCGGCAGCTTGCGCCGCCAGCGGCTGTAGACCATGGCGCTGGCCCCGGAGTACGGCAGGCACAGCAGGTTCAGCACGGTCACTGGGCGGCAGCTTCGGCCATTTTCTGGCGCAGGCTCAGCGGGCGCATGTCGGTCCAGACTTCATCGATGTAGGCCAGGCAGTCCTTCTTCAGGCCGCTTTTGCCCACGGCACGCCAGCCGTTGGGGATAGCTTTGTAGTCGGGCCAGATCGAGTATTGCTCTTCGTGGTTGACCACTACCTGGAACTGGATATCGTCGCGGTCGAAAACGGAAGTCATTGCCTGTCTCCTTAAGTGATGATGCCGCTGCGCGCCTGGCGCAGGGTGGCTTTCAAGTAGACGTAGCAAGCGGTGTAAAAATTAACGGAATTGACGCTCAGGTATCGCGCAACAGGTCGTGCGTATCGAGCAACCGGAACGCAACCTGCGGATTACGCTCCAGCCCGCGCCGGATCGCCGCAGGGATAGACTGCCGGGTCTTGCGGCACAACCCGGGCTGGTCGTCCAGTTCGATGACGATGCCGCGCATGGTCCGTACCTCGTTGTAACCGGGGGCGATGTGCACGCGGATGCCGAGGTTTTCGTACAGCCGCTGCTGCAGACGTTGAAGGTCTTCCAGGTCCTTCAGGTTTTCCAGGCGTTCGAGCAGGCGTTTTTCTTCCTGCCGAGTCAGCAGGAGAATGCGCTGGGCGGCCTGCGGATGGTCGGCCAGCTGTTCGCGGCCGCAGTCACAGGCACCAGGAGGGCAAGGTTGGCGTATAGGAACAGGTGTACTCATAGGGCAAGCATAGCCTGTAGCGACGGTCAGAGCTGCGCCAACCGCGCGCGCAGGAAGCTGACAAAACCCTGCACCGGCCGCGCCACCTGCCGGTGCTGCGGATACACCGCCGACAGCTGCAGCGCGGGCGGGCGCCACTCATCCAGAACCGTCACCAGTTGCCCCTCCGCCAACGCCTGCCCAACGATAAAGGTCGGCAGGTAAGTGACCCCCATCCCGGCAATCGCAGCGCCCCGCAGCAACTCACCATTGTTCGCCCGCATGCGCCCGGTCACCTGAATTGCCTGGGCTTTGCCACCTTTGTGGAACTGCCACTGCACCTGGCGCGAATGCCCATAGGGCAGGCAATCATGCGCGGCGAGCTCATCCGGTTTTCCCGGCACTCCCCGTGCTTGCAAATACGCCGGGCTCGCACAGTAGACCCGCTCGACACTGGCGATACGCCGGGCGATCAGGCTGGAGTCCTCCAGTGCACCAATCCGCAGCGCCAGGTCATAGCCTTCACCAATCAGGTCCACGGCGCGGTCGCTCAGGTCTACCTCCACATCAACCTGGGGATGCAACTGCAGAAACTCGGTCAGCAGGCAGCCCAGGTGCGCCATGGCAAACGACAGCGGTGCGCTGAGGCGCAAGGTGCCGCGCAGGACCTGGGCCTGGCCGCTGATGTCATGTTCGACCTGCTGCACTTCACCCAGCAGGCGCAGGGCCGACTGGTAGTAGTGCTGCCCCAGTGGCGTGGCATCGAGGCGCCGGGTGGAGCGGTTGAGCAGGCGCACGCCCAGGCGCTCTTCAAGCTGCATCAGGCGCCGGCTGACCGATTGCTTGGACATGCCCAGACGGTCGGCGGCAGCGGTGAAACTGCCGGCCTCCATCACTTGGGCAAAGATCCGCATGTCTTCGTAAGGGTTCATTGTCTCGCTCTTGGTGACAGTCAAACACTTTATAGCGGCTTTTTCCCACAAGCGCATCTGCCTAATCTACGCACAAGTCGCAGCGATGGCCCCACAGGCCAGGCAAGACGCCCACTTCCAACACTTGCACAGAAAAGGATTCGCTCATGAACATTGTCCACAAAGTCCTCACCACCTCCCTTCTGGCCCTGTCCGTTTCCAGTGCCTTCGCCGCCGGCAGCCCAGGTGTGGAACAACACACCCAGGCTTTCCTCGAAGCCCTGGAGAAAGGGGGCGGCAAACCGCTGGAACAGCTCACCCCGAACGATGCCCGCGCGGTACTGACCGGCGCCCAGGCCTCGGTCAAGGTCGACCTCTTGGGGATCGAAGTGAAGGAACGCACCATTCAGGCCAATGGCCATTCGATCAAGCTGCAAGTGGTACGCCCGACCAATGTGAAAGGTGATCTGCCGGTGTTCATGTTCTTCCACGGCGGCGGTTGGGTGCTGGGCGACTTCCCGACCCACCAGCGACTGATCCGCGACCTGGTGGTCGGCTCGGGCGCGGTGGCGGTCTATGTGGACTACACGCCGTCACCGGAAGCGCATTACCCGACGGCGATCAACCAGGCCTACGCCGCGACCCGCTGGGTGGCCGAGCATGGCAAGGAGATCGGCGTGGATGGCAAGCGCCTGGCTGTAGCCGGCAACAGCGTTGGCGGCAACATGGCGGCGGTGGTTGCACTCAAGGCCAAAGAGGCCGGTACCCCTGCCCTGCGCTTCCAGTTGCTGCTGTGGCCGGTGACCGATGCCAGCTTCGAGACAGCGTCGTACAAGCAGTTTGCCGAAGGACACTTCCTGACCTCCGGGATGATGAAGTGGTTCTGGAACAACTACACCGTTGATGCAAAGGCGCGGGCGCAGATTTACGCCTCGCCGCTGCGGGCGTCCGCCGAACAGCTGAAGGGCTTGCCACCGGCCCTGGTGCAAACGGCTGAGTTCGATGTGCTTCGGGATGAAGGTGAGGCGTATGCCCGCAAGTTGAATGCGGCGGGCGTGACAGTAACCTCGGTGCGCTACAACGGAATGATTCATGACTATGGGCTGCTCAACCCGTTGAGCCAAGTGCCGGCAGTAAAGGCGGCGCTGCGGCAGGCGGGCAACGAACTTAAAGTGCATCTGCAGTGAGGCGATGAGCAAAAGACCCGCCTGGGCGGGTCTTTTGCTTCTATTTGCGGAAACGGCCCGCAGGCGTCAATGAATCTGCCATCGGTGCGGCAGGTCCGGCCCTTTCGCGGGTAAACCCGCTCCTACACAGCCACCACAACCGTCAAATTCTGTGGTGGCCTGTGTAGGAGCGGGTTTGCCCGCGAAAGGGCCGGCAAATCCTGCTCAGGGCTCAAACCCTTCCACAATGATCACCTCAGCCTTCGCCACCCCTTGGCGATGGCTGCATGCCTCTTGGTACAGCGCGGAGCGGTAACAGGCGACGGCCTGCTCGTACGAATCGAACTCGATCACCACGCTACGCTGAGGCGTAACCCTCCCTTCCATCGCTTCGCTGCGCCCGCCACGGGCCAGGAAGCGGCCACCGAATGCCTTGAAGGCAGCCGGGGCGCGCTGGGTGTACTGCTGGTATTGCTCGGGGTCGGTCACGTCCACATGGGCGATCCAGTAGGCCTTCATGTGCTGCTCTCCTGTTACGGCGATATTTGTGTATGATGGTATACCATAAAATTCACCCCACCACAGTGAGCGTGCACCATGGCTTTCAACACCATCGAGGAACTTCTCGAGGACTACCGGCAAGGCAAGATGGTCCTGCTGGTGGATGACGAGGACCGGGAAAACGAAGGCGACCTGCTGATCGCCGCCGAGCGTTGCGACGCCCAGGCCATCAACTTCATGGCCCGCGAGGCGCGCGGGCTGATCTGCCTGACCTTGACCGACGATCACTGCCAGCGCCTGGGCCTGGAGCAGATGGTTCCGGCCAACGGTAGCGTGTTCAGCACCGCGTTCACCGTGTCGATCGAGGCGGCCACCGGGGTCACCACCGGCATTTCCGCCGCTGACCGGGCTCGCACCGTGGCAGCGGCCATGGCCCCCAACGCTCGCCCCGAAGACCTGGTACAACCTGGCCACATCTTCCCCCTGCGCGCCCGCGAAGGCGGCGTGCTGACGCGCGCCGGCCACACCGAAGCCGGCTGCGACCTGGCGCGCCTTGCCGGCTTCAGCCCGGCCTCGGTCATCGTTGAAGTGCTGAACGACGACGGCACCATGGCCCGCCGCCCCGACCTGGAAGTGTTCGCCACCCGGCATGGCATCAAGATCGGCACCATCGCCGACCTGATCCACTACCGTCTGAGCACCGAGCAGACCATCAAGCGCATCGGCGAGCGCGAGCTACCGACTGTGCATGGCACCTTCCGCCTGGTCACCTATGAAGACCGCATCGAAGGTGGCGTGCATATGGCCATGGTCATGGGCGACATTCGCCGCGAACAACCGACCCTGGTGCGGGTGCATGTGATTGACCCGCTGCGCGACCTGGTGGGTGCCGAATACGCAGGCCCCGCCAACTGGACGTTGTGGGCGGCGCTGCAGAGGGTGGCCGATGAAGGTGCTGGCGTGGTGGTGATCCTGGCCAACCACGAATCCTCCCAGGCCCTGCTGGAGCGCGTACCACAACTGACCCACCCTGTGCGGCCCTATCAACGTGGCCAGTCCAAGGTGTATTCCGAAGTGGGCACCGGGGCGCAGATTCTGCAGGACCTTGGCGTGGGCAAGCTGCGTCACCTGGGGCCTCCGCTTAAATACGCGGGTCTGGCGGGGTATGAGCTGGAAGTGGTGCAGAGCATCCCGTTCGAGCCCGGGATTGCAAGCTAAAAGCAACATACACAACTGATTTATCGAGGCCCTGTAGGAGCG
>NZ_JBICMK010000032.1:0-4579 GCF_043106315.1 Pseudomonas sp. FYR_5
CAGGCGCTGAATGTGTCGAGCCGGACACCTGCGGCGCTCGATCTCCCAGGCGCTGAATGTGTCGAGCCGGACACCTGCGGCGCTCGATCTCCCAGGCGCTGAATGTCTTGAGGCGGACACCTGGCGGCGCTCTATCTCCCAGGCGCTGAATGTCTTGAGGCGGACACCTAGCGGCGCTCGATCTCGTCTCAACCCGGACACCTCTGAAAACTGACCCCGAAGTCCGGTTCCGCCGCCCGGCAGGCGTGGCTTAGAGCAGGTGCCGAAAGCCATCGAATTAGGCTAGAATGCACGGCCTCTAAGCACACCCCTTCCTGAGGCTGTCCCGACGATGTTGATCCTGCGCGGCGCTCCTGCCCTTTCTGCCTTTCGCCACGGTAAATTACTCGAGCAACTGAGCCAGAAAGTCCCCGCTGTTACTGGTTTGTATGCCGAATTTGCCCACTTCGCCGATGTCGACGGCGAGTTGACCGCCGACCAGCAGCAGGTGCTGGGCCGTCTGCTCAAGTACGGCCCGAGCGTGCCGGTACAGGAGCCGACGGGTCGTCTGTTCCTGGTGGTACCGCGCCTGGGCACCATTTCGCCATGGGCCAGCAAGGCCAGCGACATCGCCCACAACTGCGGCCTGCAGTCGATCCAGCGCCTGGAGCGCGGCATCGCCTACTACGTGGCCGGCACCCTGAGCGACGCTGATGCCGAACTGATCGCCGCCGAATTGCACGACCGCATGACCCAGCGTGTGCTCGGCCAGCTGGAGCAGGCCGCAGACCTGTTCAGCCACGCCCAGCCCAAGCCGATGACCTCGGTGGACATCCTTTCCGGCGGTCGCGACGCCTTGGCCAAGGCCAACATCGACCTGGGCCTGGCCCTGGCCGAAGACGAGATCGACTACCTGGTCAATGCCTTCCAGGGCCTCAAGCGCAACCCGAACGACATCGAACTGATGATGTTCGCCCAGGCCAACTCCGAGCACTGCCGCCACAAGATCTTCAACGCCAGTTGGGATATCGACGGCCAGGCTCAGGAAAAGAGCCTGTTCGGCATGATCAAGAACACCTACCAGATGCACAACGAAGGTGTTCTGTCGGCATACAAGGATAACGCCTCGGTGATCGTCGGCAACGTTGCCGGCCGCTTCTTCCCGAACCCTGAAACCCGCCAGTACGGCGCGGTGCAGGAGCCGGTGCACATCCTGATGAAGGTCGAGACGCACAACCACCCGACCGCCATCGCCCCGTTCTCCGGCGCCTCCACCGGCTCCGGTGGCGAAATCCGCGACGAAGGTGCTACCGGCCGTGGCGCCAAGCCCAAGGCCGGCCTGACGGGCTTCACCGTGTCCAACCTGCGCATCCCGGGCTTCGAACAGCCTTGGGAAAAGGCCTATGGCAAGCCCGAGCGTATCGTCGACGCCCTCGACATCATGATCGAAGGCCCTCTGGGTGGCGCTGCGTTCAACAACGAATTCGGTCGCCCGGCCCTGACCGGCTACTTCCGTACCTTCGAGCAAGCCATCGACACCCCCCACGGCGAAGAAGTGCGCGGCTACCACAAGCCGATCATGCTCGCCGGTGGTATGGGCAACATCCGTGAAGACCACGTGCAGAAGGGCGAAATCACCGTCGGCGCCAAGCTGATCGTGCTTGGCGGCCCGGCCATGCTGATCGGCCTGGGCGGCGGCGCTGCTTCGTCGGTGGCTACCGGTGCCAGCTCGGCTGACCTGGACTTCGCTTCGGTACAGCGCGAAAACCCGGAAATGGAGCGCCGTTGCCAGGAGGTCATCGACCGTTGCTGGCAGTTGGGCGACGACAACCCGATCGCCTTCATCCACGACGTGGGCGCTGGCGGTATTTCCAACGCCTTCCCTGAACTGGTCAACGACGGTGGCCGCGGTGGTCGCTTCGAACTGCGCAACGTGCCCAATGACGAGCCGGGCATGGCCCCGCACGAAATCTGGAGCAACGAGTCGCAAGAGCGTTATGTGCTGGCCGTCAGCGCAGTCGACTTCGAGCGCTTCAAGGCCATCTGCGAGCGCGAGCGTTGCCCGTTTGCCGTGGTTGGTGAAGCGACTGAAGAACCGCACCTGACCGTCAGCGACAGCCACTTCGGCAACACCCCGGTGGACATGCCGCTGGACGTGCTGCTGGGCAAGCCGCCGCGCATGCACCGTTCGGTTACCCGCGAAGCCGAGCTGGGCGATGACTTCGACCCGAGCGAGCTGGACCTGGACAGCGCCGTCCAGCGCGTGCTGAACCACCCGGCCGTGGCCAGCAAGAGCTTCCTGATCACCATTGGCGACCGCACCATCACCGGCCTGGTTGCCCGCGACCAGATGGTCGGCCCGTGGCAGGTTCCGGTGGCGGACTGCGCCGTTACCGCCACCAGCTTCGACGTCTACACCGGTGAAGCCATGGCCATGGGCGAGCGTACGCCGCTGGCGCTGCTGGATGCTCCGGCGTCCGGTCGCATGGCCATCGGCGAAACCCTGACCAACCTGGCGGCTTCGCGCATCGAAAAGCTGTCCGACATCAAACTGTCGGCCAACTGGATGTCCGCTGCTGGTCACCCAGGTGAAGACGCACGCCTGTACGACACCGTGAAGGCTGTCGGCATGGAGCTGTGCCCGGAGCTGGGTATCACCATTCCGGTCGGCAAAGACTCGATGTCGATGAAGACCAAGTGGAGCGACGAGGGCGTCGAGAAGAGCGTCACCTCGCCGATGTCGCTGATCATCACCGGCTTCGCCCCGGTCACCGACATCCGCAAGACCCTGACCCCGCAACTGCGCATGGACAAGGGCGAAACCGACCTGATCCTGATCGACCTGGGTCGCGGCAAGAACCGCATGGGTGCCTCGATCCTGGCTCAGACCTACGGCAAGATCGCTGCCCAGGCTCCGGACGTCGACGACGCCGAAGACCTCAAGGCCTTCTTCGCCGTGATCCAGGGCCTGAACGACGACGGCCACCTGCTGGCCTACCACGACCGTTCCGATGGCGGCCTGGTCACCACCGTGCTGGAAATGGCCTTCGCCGGCCACTGCGGTCTCGACCTGCAACTCGACCCGCTGACCGACAGCAAGGGCGAAGTACCGGCCATCCTCTTCAACGAAGAGCTGGGTGCGGTGATCCAGGTTCGCCAGGATGCTACCCCGGACGTGCTGGCACAGTTCAGCGCTGCTGGCCTGGGTGAAGAATGCGTCGCGGTGATCGGCAAGCCGGTCAACAACGCTGAAGTGACCATCAGCCTGAATGGCGAAGTGCTGTTCGACGACGACCGTCGCATGCTGCAGCGTCAGTGGGCTGAAACCAGCTACCAGATCCAGCGCCTGCGCGACAACGCCGACTGCGCTGACCAGGAATTCGACCTGCTGCTCGAGGAAGACAACCCGGGCCTGTCGGTCAAGCTGGGCTTCGACGTCAACGACGACATCGCCGCGCCTTACATCAAGAAAGGCGTGCGCCCGCAAGTGGCCATCCTGCGTGAGCAGGGCGTCAACGGCCAGGTCGAGATGGCTGCTGCCTTCGACCGCGCCGGCTTCGCCGCCATCGACGTGCACATGAGCGATATCCTCGCTGGCCGTGTCGACTTCGAAGCCTTCAAGGGCCTGGTCGCCTGTGGCGGCTTCTCGTACGGTGACGTGCTGGGCGCAGGTGAAGGCTGGGCCAAGTCGGCGCTGTTCAACGCCCGTGCCCGTGACGCCTTCCAGGCCTTCTTCGAGCGTACCGACAGCTTCGCCCTGGGCGTGTGCAACGGTTGCCAGATGATGTCCAACCTGCACGAGCTGATCCCGGGCACCGAGTACTGGCCGCACTTCGTGCGCAACCGCTCGGAGCAGTTCGAAGCCCGCGTGGCCATGGTCGAGGTGCAGAAGTCCAACTCGATCTTCCTGCAGGGCATGGCCGGTTCGCGCATGCCGATCGCCATCGCCCACGGTGAAGGCCATGCCGAGTTCGCCAGCGAAGAAGCATTGCTGGAAGCCGATGTGTCCGGTTGCGTGGCCCTGCGCTACGTCGACAACCACGGCAAGGTCACCGAAGCCTACCCGGCCAACCCGAACGGCTCGCCGCGTGGTATCACCGGCCTGACCAGCCGCGACGGCCGCGTGACCATCATGATGCCGCACCCGGAGCGTGTGTTCCGCGCTGTGCAGAACTCCTGGCGCCCGGACGAGTGGCAGGAAGATGCCGCGCTGATGCGTATGTTCCGCAATGCGCGGGTGTGGGTGAACTAAGGGGTGTACAAGCTCGCCTTCTTCGTGCCCGACAGCCATGTCGAAGTGGTCAAGGTCGCTGTGTTCGCCGCTGGTGGCGGGCGCATCGGTGACTATGACCACTGCGCCTGGCAAACCCTTGGCCAGGGCCAGTTCCGCCCGCTGGACGGTAGCCAGCCGTTCCTCGGGCAAGCGGGCCAGGTCGAGGTGGTTGAGGAATGGAAGGTGGAGCTGGTGGTGGCTGACGAGCTGGTGGCCCAGGTTGTCGCTGCGCTCAAGCAGAGCCACCCGTACGAGACGCCAGCCTATGAAGTCTGGCGGCTCGCCGAGTTCTAGAACGCATCACGGCTATTCGCGGGCACGCCCGCT
>NZ_JBICMK010000033.1:0-35759 GCF_043106315.1 Pseudomonas sp. FYR_5
CATCAAGGCAGTTCGCGGCTACGGTAGAACGCGGTCAGTACCTTCACCAGGTGCGCCAGGTCATGGCTGCCGCACAGCTCGCGAATGGAGTGCATGGCAAAGGTCGGCAAACCGATATCCACCGTGCGCACACCCAGGTGGCTGGCGGTGATCGGCCCGATGGTCGAGCCACAGCCCATGTCGCTGCGCACCACAAAGCTCTGCACCGGTACTTCCTCGGCCATGCACAAGTGGCGGAAGAACCCGGCAGTCTCGCTGTTGGTGGCGTAGCGCTGGTTGTTGTTCACTTTGATCACGGGCCCGGCGTTGAGCTTCGGCCCGTGGTTGCCGTCATGCTTGTCGGCGTAGTTGGGGTGCACGCCGTGGGCGTTGTCGGCCGACACCATCAGCGAGCGCTGGAGGGTGCGCACATAGGTGTCGCCATCGGGCAGCAGGCGCTGCAGGGTCTGCTCCAGCATTGGGCCATCGGCACCGCAGGCCGAGCAACTGCCGACTTCTTCGTGGTCGTTGCACACCAGTACACAGGTTTCGTCGCTGTCGGCGGCCAGCAGGGCCTGCAAACCGGCGTAGCACGACAGCAGGTTGTCCAGGCGGGCGCCGGCGATGAAGTCGCCATTCAGGCCGATCAGCGCGGCGTCCTGCGTGTCGTAAAAGCTCAGCTCGTAGTCCAGCACCACGTCGGCGATCAATTCGTGCTCGCGGGCCAGTTGCTCGGTGAGCAGGGCGCGGAAGTCGATGCGTTCGTCACCGGCCACTTGGGCGAGGATGGGGGGCAGTTCATTCTGCGGGTTGATCGCCCAGCCTTCGTTGGCGGTGCGGTTCAGGTGGATCGCCAGGTTGGGGATGATCGCGATTGGCAGCTTGAAGTCGATCAGCTGGCTTTCGACCTTGCCGTCACGGCGGTAGGTGACGCGGCCGGCCAGCGACAGGTCGCGGTCGAACCAGGGGGCCAGCAACGCGCCGCCATACACTTCCACGCCCAGTTGCAGGAAGCCCTGGCGCTGCAGCTCGGGCTGAGGCTTGACCCGCAAGCACGGGCTGTCAGTGTGGGCGCCGACCATGCGGATGCCATTGAGCAGCGGCGACTGCTTGCCCAGTTTGATGGCGATGATTGAAGAATCGTTGCGGGTGACGTAGTAGCGGCAGCCGGCCTCAGGGTCCCAACTGTCGCGCTCGTCCAGGCGCTTGTAGCCGGCCGCCTCAAGGCGCTGGACCAGGCTGGCGGTGGCATGGAAGGGCGTGGGGGAGGCCTTGAGAAAGTCGATAAGGCCGGTATTCAGTGCATCGCGCATAGCTCACTCCAGACAGCAGTGGCGCGAGTTTAACGCACAATGTCGACAATTTGTGTCTGCATCTTCGCGGCTAAAGCCGCTCCCACAGGTATTACACAGCCCCTGAGAGCAGCGCGGTCCCTGTGGGAGCGGCTTTAGCCGCGAAGAGGCCGGTACAGGCCCTGCGAAATCAGAACGGCGCCGGGCACTCGAACTTCAACCGCTGCCCGGACACCGGGTGGGTGAAGCTCAGCATCGAGGCATGCAGGCACAGCCGCTCATGGGCCGCCAGGGCTTGCGGGTTGGCATACAGCCTATCACCCAGCAGCGGGTGCCCGATCGACAGCATGTGCACGCGCAACTGGTGCGAACGCCCGGTAATCGGTGTCAACTCCACCCGACAGTAATCGCCGCAGCGCTCGACGATACGCCAGAAGGTCAGGGCGTGCTTGCCCTGCTCGTGGTCCACCACATGCCGTGGTTTGGTCGGTGGGTCGTAGCGCAGCGGCAGGTCGATGCTGCCGCTGTCCAGCGCCGGCTGGCCCCAGCACAGTGCGGTGTAGGCTTTTTCCGTTTCACGGTCGTGAAACTGGCGCGACAGCTCGCGGTGGCTGTCGGCATCGCGGGCCAGCAGGATGATGCCGGAGGTTTCCCAGTCCAGACGGTGCACGATCAGCGCATCGGGGTAGCCGTTTTCCTGCAGGCGGGTGATCAGGCAGTCCTTGTTGTCCTCGGCACGGCCAGGGACCGACAGCAGCAGGGTCGGTTTGTTGATCACCAGGATGGCAGCGTCTTCGAAGAGGATCTGGACATTCGACAGCGGCATTGCAGGTCTCACGAAAATAGCGTTAAACGCTGGGGCCGCTTTGCGGCCCTTCGCGGGCAAGCCCGCTCCTACAAAGGATATGCGTTCCCCTGTAGGAGCGGGCTTGCCCGCGAAGGGCTGCAAGGCAGCCCCAAGTTGTCGACTACGCGGATCAGCGATCCGGCAGGGTGATGTTCAGCTCGAGAATCGAGCAGCTGCCCTGGTTTTCCAGCTCGATATGCACATCATCGTTGCCGATGTTCACATATTTGCGGATCACTTCCAGCAGTTCTTTCTGCAGTGCGGGCAGGTAGTCCGGTTCGCTGCGTTGGCCGCGCTCGTGCGCCACGATGATCTGTAGACGCTCTTTCGCTACCGACGCGCTGGTCTGTTTCTGTCTGCCACGAAAGAAGTCAAAAAGGTTCATGGTTTATTTGCTCCCGAAAATGCGCTCGAAGAATCCCTTCTTCTGTACATCGATGAAGCGCATCGGCTTCTCTTTGCCCAGCAGGCGGTCGACCGCATCACTGTAGGCCTGGCCGGCATCGCTCTGGTCATCGAGAATGACCGGGATACCTTGGTTGGACGCCTTGAGGACGGCCTGCGACTCCGGGATCACACCCTTGAGCTTGATCGACAGGATTTCTTCCACGTCGGCCACGCTCAGCATTTCGCCTTTGACGACGCGCTCTGGGTGGTAGCGGGTGATCAGCAGATGCTCCTTGATCGGCTCTTCACCGTTTTCGGAGCGGCGCGACTTGCTCGACAGAATGCCCAGCATGCGGTCGGAGTCACGTACCGACGACACTTCCGGGTTGGTGACCACGATGGCTTCGTCAGCGAAGTACATGGCCAGGTGAGCACCTTTTTCGATACCGGCCGGCGAGTCGCAGATGACGTACTCGAAGTCCTTTTTCAGGTCCATCAGTACCTTTTCCACGCCTTCCTGGGTCAGCGCGTCCTTGTCACGGGTCTGGCTGGCGGCCAGCACGTACAGGTTCTCGAGGCGCTTGTCCTTGATCAGGGCCTGTTGCAGGTTGGCTTCACCGTTGACCACGTTGACGAAGTCGTACACCACGCGGCGTTCGCAGCCCATGATCAGGTCGAGGTTACGCAGGCCCACGTCGAAGTCGACAATGACGGTCTTGTGGCCGCGCAGTGCGAGGCCGGTACCAATGGCGGCGCTGGTAGTGGTCTTGCCCACACCCCCCTTGCCGGAAGTAACCACGAGAATCTTGGCCAAGGTGTTTCACCCCTAAAAATAGTCGGGACACTTGTCCCTGCAAAAAACTGAAATAGCTAAATAAAGGCAACGGTAAAAAAGTTGCTCTAAAAATGCTGGCAAGTATCCGTTAAAGACGGGTGATGTTCAACACGTCACCAGACAGGCTGACTTGCACGCTGGTCCCCCACAGTGGATCCCGGCGCAGGTCTTCGCAAACCTTGTATTGGCCGGCGATCGAGACCATTTCGGCGGTCATCTGCTGGCAGAAGATACGCGCCTTGGTGTTGCCTTTGATGCCGGCCAGGGCGCGGCCACGCATGGCGCCGTACACATGGATGTTGCCATCGGCCAGAAGTTCCGCACCTGGGCTGACCGAGGCGGTAACAATCAGGTCCCCCCCCTGAGCATAGATCTGTTGGCCACCGCGTACTGGCGAAGTAATGATGCGGGTCGGGCGCACCTCGGGTTCGGGGGGCGGTGGTGGCGCCGGGGCCGGTTCGGGCTTTTTGACTACCTCGGGCTCGGGCTCCAGCGGCCGTTCGCGGGCCCCGGACGGCGGCAGCACCGGCAGGTCGATGGCGATGGCGGCGGCGATGTCCTCGATGCGGTTGGCGCGGATGGCCAGGGTACGCAGGCCGTGGTGTCGGCAAATCCGCATCAAGCCGGGCAGGTCGACCGCCCCTTCGTCGGCCGGCAGCTTGTCCAGCGCCAGCACCAGCGGTGTATTGCTGAAGAAGTTAGGGGCCTGGGCGACTTTGGCCGCCAACTGGCGGTCGAGGGCTTCAAGGTCATTGCGTGCCAGTTCCAGTACCGTAATGGCGAGCATGCTGCCCTTGAGCTGGAACACGGAGGCGGTGTCGGGTGTGTGGTTTGGGCTCATGGTCTGCATAGACGGCTTGTTGCGAAAAAAGTGCCCTGACTTATAACGAGAACACCGGTTGCCCGCAACATGCGCTGATCCGTTGTAGAATGCGCGGCCTTTGTCTTTCCGGATGCTTCAATGGAACGCCCGCGTTTTCGTCTCTATTACCTTCACCCCAAGTTCTGGGGCCTATGGCTGGGCCTGGGCCTGCTGTGGCTGGTAGTCCAGTTGCCGTACCGGGTGCTGCTGAAAGTCGGTGCCGCGCTGGGCGCCGTCATGTATCACGTCGCCGGTGAACGTCGACGCATCGCCGCGCGCAACCTGGAGCTGTGCTTCCCGGAGCTGTCTGTCGACGAACGGCAGCGTTTGCTCAAGGCCAACTTCGCTTCAACCGGCATCGCCTTCTTCGAAATGGCCATGAGCTGGTGGTGGCCCAAGGCAAGGCTGGCGCGCCTGGCCCATATCGAGGGCCTTGAGCACCTGCAGGCCGCCCAGCAGGCGGGGCAGGGCGCGATCCTCATGGCGGTGCACTTCACTACCCTGGAAATCGGCGCCGCGCTGCTCGGTCAGCAGCACACCATCGACGGCATGTACCGCGAACACGGCAATGCACTGTTCGACTTCATCCAGCGCAGCGGCCGCGAGCGGCACAACCTCGACTCGCTGGCGGTGGAGCGCGAAGACGTGCGCGGCATGCTCAAGCTGCTGCGTTCGGGCCGGGCGATCTGGTACGCACCGGACCAGGACTACGGCGCCAAGCAAAGTATCTTCGTGCCGCTGTTCGGCATCCCGGCAGCGACGGTAACGGCCACTACCAAGTTCGCCCGGTTGGGGAAGGCGCAAGTGATCCCGTTCACCCAGAAGCGCCTGGAGGATGGCAGCGGCTATCGGCTGGTCATCCACCCGCCGCTGGCGGATTTCCCCGGGGAAAGCGAAGAGGCCGATTGCCTGCGCATCAACCGGTGGGTCGAGAGCGTGTTGCGCGAGTGCCCCGAGCAGTACCTGTGGGCGCACCGTCGGTTCAAGTCGCGGCCCGAAGGGGCGCCGCGGCTGTATGACAAGAAAAAGCGCTGAACCTTGTAAGCAGGCCCGGCCTCTTCGCGGGTAAACCCGCTCCTGCAGGATTACCACAGGTTCTGCATATTGCGGGGCCCTGTGGGAGCGGGTTCACCCGCGAAGAGGCCGGGCATGAAAGCACCTTGACCCCAGGAAGGACTCCATGGCTCCACCCCCGGTAACCGGTCTCATCCTGTCTGGCGGCGGCGCCCGCGCCGCCTACCAGGTTGGCGTGCTGGCGGGCATCGCCGAGTTGCTGCCCGCCGGCGCGCACAACCCGTTCCCGGTCATCGTCGGCACCTCCGCCGGGGCCATCAACGCGGTCACCCTGGCCAGTGGTGCCGTGCACTTCAACGACGCCGTGCAGCGGCTCACTGCCTTCTGGCAGAATTTCCGCAGCCATCTGGTCATCCGCAGCGACTGGCCCGGGGTCGTGCGCCAGGCCAGCCGCTTCGTCGGCCACAACCTGCTGGGGCTGGGTGGCCAGGCCCCCGTGGCGTTGCTCGACAGCAGCCCTTTGCGCAGCCTGCTGCAAACGCACCTGAACCTGGATGGCATCGGCCACGCCTTGGCCGCCGAGCAACTGCGCGCCGTGGCAGTGACCGCCTTTGGCTACGAGTCTGGCCAGGCGGTGACCTTCTACCAAGGCCGCGGCACCATCGAGGCCTGGTTGCGTCACCGGCGTATTGGCGTACCTGCACCGTTGACCATCGACCACCTGCTGGCCAGCGCGGCGATCCCGCTGCTGTTCGCCCCGGTGCAACTAGGCGGTGAATATTACGGCGACGGTGCAGTGCGCCAATCGGCGCCGATCAGTCCGGCCTTGCACCTGGGGGCCAGCCGCGTGCTGGTGGTCGGGGTCAGCGGAAACCCGCAGCGGCCAGCGCCACCGTTGCCGCCCCAGCGTGTGTTCAGCGGGCAGCAGCCGAGCCTGGCGCAGATCGGCGGGCACATGCTCAACAGTACGTTCATTGACAGCCTGGAAGACGATATCGAACTGCTGCAGCGCCTCAACCACTTGAGCGGGCTGTTGCCAGCGCACCTGGATGCCCGGCGCCTGGGGCTGGCCCCGATTGACGTACTGGTGGTGGCACCCAGTCAGCCGCTGGACGAGATTGCCGCTCGGCACCGCCGCGAGTTGCCGGCGGCGTTACGCCTGTTTTTACGTGGACCGGGGGCGACGCGCACCAGCGGGGCGGGGGTGCTGAGCTATTTGCTGTTCGAGGCCAGCTATTGCAGTGAACTGATCGAGTTGGGGCGGCGCGATGCCCTGGCCAAGAAGCGCGAGCTTTGCGAGTTCCTGGGGGGGTGATGTTGCTTGTGTGGGCCCTTTCGCGGGTGAACCCGCTCCTACAAGTTTGTGTAATGCCTGTGCAGGAGCGAAAGGGCCGCAGCAGGCTTATTCGGCTATCTGCAACTTGCGCGCCTGGGTATACACATACCGCACCTTTTCATATTCGAACGGCGAGTTGAGCTGGCCATAGCGGAATTTGGTCGTATAGCGCTTGTCCACCACGCGCAAGGCGAAGATTTCCGGGTGGTCGCTGCTGACTTCAGCCACGTTCAGGTAGTTGACTGCCTGCTCTCCCGCATAGTCCACCACCAGCCCGGTGGTATCGCGCAGGTTCGATGGCCCTAGCACCGGCAGCATCAGGTACGGCCCATCCGGCACGCCATAGAAGCCCAGGGTCTGGCCAAAGTCTTCGCTCTGGCGCGGCAGGCCCATGCTGGTCGCCGGATCCCACAGCCCACCCACGCCGATAATCGTGTTGAACATCAGTCGCGCAGTGATTTCTGCAGAGCGCTTGGCTTTGAGCTGCAACACGCTGTTGAACAGGTTCGGCACATCGCCAAGGTTGTTGAAGAAGTTGCTCACCCCCGTGCGCACGAAACTTGGAGTGACATACTGGTAGCCATTCACCAGCGGCAGCAGCACCCATTGGTCCAGTCGGTAGTTGAAGTGATAGATGCGCCGGTTGATCGACTCCAGCGGGTCGTACACGTTAAGCGCCGCCAAGGTTGAGCGCTCGAATTCGCGCTGGTCCAGCCCAGGGTTGAATTTCAGCTCACGCAGCGGGTCGAGGAAACCATCGGCTTCGGGCGCCAGGGGCGCGGTACTGCTCACCTGTGGGTCGGCTTCGACCACGCTGGCTCGTGGGGCGGTTTCGGCGGCCAGGGTGTGGCCAGCGGCAAGCAGGGCAGTGGCGAAGAGGAGTTTGTTAACCACGGAAGAACTCCAGCATGGCGTCACTGTTGACGCGGTAGTTGAGGTTGCCGCAATGGCCGCCATGGGGGTAGAGCGTCAGCCGGTCACCGAACACCTTGCGCAAAAAGCCAATGTCGCCCGGGCCGAGAATGACGTCGTCGGCGTTGTGCATCACGGCGATCTTGTCACTGCTGCGCAGGTAGTCTTCCAGGGCATACAGGCTGACTTGGTTGACCAATTGCAGGATGCTGTTGCCGTCGGTGCGGGCGCGCCACATCGGAATCACCTGTTCGGTCATGTAGCAGTCGAAGTCGCACTGCAGGGCGCGCTTGAAGAACGGCGTGAGGCTGCTGCCTTCGGTGATCGGGAATTTCGGCGGAATGATCAGGCCGCGGCGGTTGATCAGGTCGGAAGTGAAGGCGATGTCGGCTGCCGAGAAGCGGAACGAGGTGCCGATCAGCATGGCCATCTGTTCGTTGGACAGGTGCTGGCGCGACTGCTGGAAGTCGTACAGCAAGGCGTCGTTCAGGTCGATGTAGCCCTTGTCCTGGAAGTAGCGGGTGAGTTTTTCCAGCATCAGCTCATAGAACGTGGTGCTGCGGTCGATGCCCTTGACCTGGGTTTGCACCAGCTTGTCGAGGTTGTTGATCGAGGTGTAGAGGTTGACCGGTGGGTTGAGCAGTAGCACACGCTTGAAGTTGAAGCTGCGGCGGGTCTCGTCCAGGTGGCTGACGAAGGCGGCGTCGAGCGCACCCAGGCTGTAACCGGTGAGGTAGAAGTCACTGACCGGCAGGCGTGGATGCTGGGCGCGCACGGCCTGCATCACCCGGTACATGTCTTCGGCGTC
This sequence comes from Pseudomonas sp. FYR_5, assembly GCF_043106315.1. NCBI lineage: Bacteria > Pseudomonadati > Pseudomonadota > Gammaproteobacteria > Pseudomonadales > Pseudomonadaceae > Pseudomonas > Pseudomonas sp. FYR_5. The sequence continues at coordinate 8,273 of NZ_JBICMK010000033.1, forward strand.
TTCCTGGCTGATACCGGGGGTAGCAAAGCGCGAGGCTGCACTCATGAAGTCATAGCTGGTGGGCGATGACAGTTGCACCACGTGGAAGCCGGCCTGGTAGAACAGCTTTTTCAGGTATTCATTGATGCTGCTGCTGTAGGGCGCGCCGGTGCCGGCGATGATGAAGATCAGCGGCGCTTCGCGATCCTGGCGAGCCAGGCGGTACCTGAGCTTCTTCACTGCCCAGAAGTTGTCGGGCAACGTGAACTCACGTTCCGGGCGCAAGTTCAGGCTGTAATCGGACTGATTGATTTCATCGTCGCTGGGCAAGTCAGGGCGCTTGTCCGGCGGGGTGGTGGCGATGGTCGCCTCGAACGGGTTGGTCAAAGGGTAGCCATAGCTGGCAGCGTCGATATCCCGCGCTGAAGCGGCCACAGCCATGAGCAGGCTACCGAGCAGGGCAGCGAGGCGCAAAGATCGAAGCATGTAATCCCCCAAAAGAACGCAAGGTCGAGCAGTGTGCAGGCTAGGACCACAACCAGGCGGGCAAAGTTGCCCGCTGCGGTGGTCTTTGGCGTACTTGCTATCTGCAACATAGCTGCCGGTGTGTGATTTTGCCTTACAACCGGGCATAAGCGATCATGGATGCTTTCGATTACCGCTATTGGAGAACAGGATGTCTCGTTCGCTGCCGACGGCGTTGCTGGTGCTGTTTCTGGGGCTCTGGCTTGCGGCCAGTTATGGCGTGCGTTACGGCCTCATGGAGGATGGCCAGTGGGTAGGGCTGTGCGCAGTGCCGACGGCGTACTGGCAGTGCGAGGTGCGTTCGCTGCTGGGGTTGGGCATTCACTATCAGGTAATGGCCTGGGGCGGGCTGGGCCTTGCATTACTGGCCCAGTTCGTTTCCGCGCGTGCCGGCTGGTGGCTGGCAGTGTTGGCGTTGGTGTTCGCGGTGCCGGCGCTGGTGCTGTACACCGCCAGCATTGCGGTGTTTGCGCTGGTACTGGCGGGGTTGCGTCTGGTCAGGCAACCCCCATTGTAAGCAGCTGCGCGTACCTGTGGGAGCGGCCTTGTGTCGCGAAAGGCAGGGTTAAAGCTTCACAGCAAAAATTGCTGGGGCCGCTGCGCGCCCCTTTCGCGACACAAGGCCACACAAGGTCCGCGCTGGGCTTGAGGGATATGCAGTATCAAGCCTGGCGCATCCGCAAGCTGCGCCACAACGCCGCCGTCATCAGCACACTCACCACCGCCCAGCCCCAGGCCTGCTGGTTCTCCAGCCCTTCCACGAACAACTGCGGCGCCACTCCGGCGCCGACGATGAATGCCAGCAACGCCACCTCCGCCCGCCGTGCCCGCACCGGCCACAGCACATACACCAGCGCCGGCAACGCCAGGGCCGCACTGGGGAAGCTGCGGTAGCGCGGGTCGAACACCATTGCCAGCATGCTCACCGCCGCAGCAAAGCCCGCCGTCAGCAACAGCCAGCCGGCTCGCACCTGAAGCCAGGTGAACAAGCGCTCACGCCAGCCGGCCCGCCGCGCCAGCGCCAACAACGCATGGGCCAGCACCAGCAGGTTCAGCCCGGCCAGCATCAGTGCCCACAACCATTCCCCGGCAAAGCGAGCATGAGTACGCATCAACTCGCCCCACAGGCCCAGGCAAGCGGCGCCAAACGCCGCCAGCAATGGCAGCAGCAAGGCCGCCATCGGTGTAGCGGGGCGCCCGGCCAGCGCCAGCATGATCACCATCAGCACGGCGCTGGCCAGCAGCCACTGCGGCCAGTCATGCAGGTTGCTCACTGGTCCTTCGAGCACGCCCTTGTCCTGCCGGTCCGCGTCGTATAGCCCCCAGTAACCCCCCACTGCGCCCTCATTGACGCGTTTCCAAGGTTGATCGAAGGCTTCGATCAGGTTGTAGTGCCAGCCATTGCGCTCGGCCATGGCCACAAAACCACGGATGAAGCGCGCCTCATTGACCCCGCTGGGCACCGCGGTTTCACGCTGGCGGCCTTCGCTGGGCCAGCCGGTTTCGCCAATCAGTATGTCCTTGGGCGCGAAGCGTGTGCCGAACACACGGCGCACATCGGCAACGTGGGCCAAGGCATCGTCGATGCCACGCGGGTCGTCCTCCCAGTAGGGCAGCAGATGGATGGTCAGGAAGTCCACTGCCGGGGCCACCTGCGGGTGCTGCAGCCAGAACTCCCAGACATCGGCGTAGGTCACGGGCACCTTGACCTGGCGCTTCACCCGCGCGATCAATTTGGCCAGGTGGGCACCGGTCACCTCCTTGCGCAACAGTGTCTCATTGCCGACGATCACCGCGCTGACCACGTCAGGGTTGGCGTTGGCAGCGGCGATCAGCAGGTTGATTTCCTTCTCGGTGTCGGCCGGGTGTGCGTTCACCCAGGCGCCCAGCATCACCTTCAGGCCATGCTTGCGTGCCAGCGCCGGGATTGCCTCAAGACCGCTCATGGAATAGGTACGGATGCACTGAAACCGCTCGGCCAGTAACGCCAGGTCGGCGTCCATCCGCGTCGGTCGCAGGCGAAACGGCTGGTCATAAGGCGACTGGTCTTTGTCGAACGGCGTGTACGAGGCGCATTGCAGTTTGTGCGCAGGGCTGGCCGCATCGGGCAGGTGCACCGGCTTGCCCAGCCCGTACCAGAGCCCCCCCAGCCCGAGCAGGGCCAGCAGGCAGGCAAGCAGGTACAACGGTAACAACAGGCGGCTACAACTGGGCATCGGGCGGTCCATCGTCTGGTACAAAAGGCTGGATAGTAGCCCGGCGCCAAACCTTTGGCATGCAAGGATCGCGCAGACCGATGCCGACCGATGGCGCTAATGGCATAGTGCTGTCGCATATGGGGCGGGTATAGGTCGCAGCTGGATCAGGTCGACTTGTGTTGCAGGACGATGATGCAATCTCCAAGACCTGACGAGGGGATGCTTTGATGGCAACTTTGAAGAAAATGCGACGTTTACTGGGTGTGGGCACCGCCCTGGTAATGGCCATGAGCGCTGCACAGGCTATGGCCAAAGAAGTAAGCATTGGTTACGTGGATGGTTGGGCCGACAGCGTGGCGACCACCAACGTGGCCGCCGAAGTAATCAAGCAAAAACTCGGCTACGACGTGAAGCTGCAGGCCGTGGCCACGGGGATCATGTGGCAGGGTGTGGCAACTGGAAAACTCGATGCCATGTTGTCGGCCTGGTTGCCGGTGACCCATGGTGAGTACTGGGCCAAGAACAAGGACAACGTGGTCGACTACGGCCCTAACTTCAAGGACGCCAAGATCGGTCTGATCGTCCCCGAATACGTCAAGGCAGTGAGCATCGCCGACCTCAAGACCGACAATACCTTCAAGGACAGAATTGTCGGCATCGACGCAGGCTCCGGTGTGATGCTCAAGACCGACCAGGCGATCAAGGACTATGACCTGACGGGTTACAAGTTGCAGGCCAGCTCGGGTGCGGCGATGACTGCGGAGCTGGGCCGTGCCTATGCCAAGCAGCAGTCGATTGCGGTGACCGGTTGGGTTCCGCACTGGATGTTCGCCAAGTGGAAGCTGAAGTTCCTCGAAGACCCGAAAGGCGTGTATGGCGCGGCAGAAACCGTGAACAGCATCGGCAGCAAGGAACTGGCAGCCAAGGCACCGGAAGTGGCGGAGTTCCTGAAGAAGTTCAACTGGCAGTCCAAGGACGAGATTGGCGAGGTGATGCTGGCGATCCAGGAAGGGGCCAAGCCTGAAGCGGCGGCCAAGGACTGGGTAGCCAAGCACCCTGATCGTGTGAAGGAGTGGACTGGCAAGTAAAAGCCTTCCAGGGCCAATGTTGTTTCTTCGCGGGTAAACCCGCTCCTACAGGCCTGTGCAGGCCCTTGTAGGAGCGGGTTTACCCGCGAACAGGTTTTCACGTTGTTACGCAATCGGTAAAACACCGTTGCATCTAAGACTAAGGTCGTCTGGTTGGCGTCCATCGGCAGCATAAAGTAAGGGCGTGGGTTCCATCCCGTATCTGTGCTGCTAGGACAAAAACAATGAACGACAGCATTTACCTCTCGATACAAAACAGCCCCCGTTTCAAGGAGCTGGTCACCAAACGCGAGCGGTTCGCCTGGATTCTCTCGGCGATCATGCTCGGCCTGTATTGCGCCTTCATCCTCCTGATCGCCTACGGTCCCCATGTGCTGGGCGCCAAGCTCAGCCCTGAGTCATCGATTACCTGGGGCATTCCCCTGGGCGTCGGTCTGATCGTTTCGGCATTCGTCCTGACCGCCATCTACGTGCGCCGCGCCAACGGCGAATTCGATGAGCTGAACAAGGAAATCCTGAAGGAGGCGCAACAATGATTCGCCCTGTCAAAGCCCTGGCCGTACTGGCCTGCGGAGCTTTTGCACCCGCCGTGTGGGCCGCCGATGCCCTGACCGGCGAGGTGCAGAAACAACCGCTGAACGTTTCCGCCATCGCCATGTTCGTGGCCTTCGTCGCCTTCACGCTCGGCATCACCTACTGGGCCTCCAAACGCAACAAGTCGGCATCGGACTATTACGCTGCCGGCGGCAAGATCACCGGCTTCCAGAACGGTCTGGCGATTGCTGGCGACTACATGTCAGCCGCCTCGTTCCTGGGTATTTCCGCACTGGTGTTCACCTCTGGTTACGACGGCCTGATCTACTCGATCGGCTTCCTGGTCGGCTGGCCGATCATTCTTTTCCTGATTGCCGAACGCTTGCGCAACCTGGGCAAGTACACCTTCGCCGACGTGGCCTCGTACCGCCTCGGGCAAAAGGAAATCCGCACCCTGTCTGCCTCCGGTTCGCTGGTGGTGGTGGCGTTCTACCTGATCGCGCAAATGGTCGGTGCCGGCAAGCTGATCGAGCTGCTGTTCGGCCTGGACTACCATGTGGCGGTGGTTCTGGTGGGTATCCTGATGTGCCTGTACGTGCTGTTCGGCGGCATGCTGGCCACCACGTGGGTACAGATCATCAAGGCTGTGCTGCTGCTGTCCGGTGCCAGTTTCATGGCGCTGATGGTGATGAAGCACGTGGGCTTTGACTTCAACACGCTGTTCACCGAAGCGATCAAGGTACACGCCAAGGGTGAGGCGATCATGAGCCCCGGCGGCCTGGTCAAGGACCCGATCTCGGCGTTCTCCCTGGGCCTGGCACTGATGTTCGGTACTGCCGGCCTGCCGCACATCCTGATGCGCTTCTTCACCGTCAGTGACGCCAAGGAAGCGCGCAAGAGCGTGCTGTACGCCACAGGCTTCATCGGCTACTTCTACATCCTCACCTTCATCATCGGCTTTGGCGCGATCCTGCTGGTCAGCACCAACCCGGACTTCAAGGACGCCGCAGGCGCCCTGCTGGGCGGCAACAACATGGCCGCGGTGCACCTGGCCAATGCGGTGGGTGGCAGTGTGTTCCTCGGCTTCATCTCGGCGGTGGCCTTCGCCACCATCCTGGCGGTGGTGGCTGGCCTGACCCTGGCCGGTGCCTCGGCGGTGTCCCACGACCTGTACGCCAGCGTCTGGCGCAAGGGCAAAGCCAACGACAAGGACGAGATCCGCGTATCGAAGATCACCACTGTCGCCCTGGGCGTGCTGGCGATCGGCCTGGGGATTCTGTTCGAGAAGCAGAACATCGCCTTCATGGTCGGCCTGGCGTTCTCCATTGCGGCCAGCTGCAACTTCCCGGTACTGCTGCTTTCGATGTACTGGAAGAAGCTGACCACCCGCGGCGCCATGATCGGCGGCTGGCTGGGCCTGGTGAGTGCGGTGACGCTGATGATCCTTGGCCCGACCATCTGGGTACAGATTCTCGGCCACGAGAAGCCAATCTACCCGTACGAGTACCCGGCGCTGTTCTCGATGGCCATTGCCTTCGTCAGCATCTGGTTCTTCTCGGTCACCGACAAGTCCAAGGCGGCTGAGGATGAGCGCGCGCTGTTCTTCCCGCAGTTCGTGCGTTCACAGACTGGCCTGGGTGCCAGCGGGGCGGTCTCGCACTAACGTCATTAACCTGCACTGAAAAACGCCCCGCCAGTCGGGGCGTTTTTTATTTTATGCAGGCGACTCGCTTGCCACTCGCCTCAAGTGATTGTCTGAAGTGACTGTCCGCAGCGCGTCATATCATCCCAAGCAACAGTAGTACCAGCAGAATCACCAACACCACGCCGATTATGCCGGAAGGGCCATAGCCCCAGCTGCGCGAGTGGGGGAAGACCGGTAAGCCACCGATCAGCAGCAGAATCAGGATGATGATAAGGATCGTGGTCATGTCAAAGTCCTTGCGTGATTAGGGGGCAAGAGCCTGAGAATGCTGGCCTCTCGATAATTCGGACCGGTGCGGGTTGGTAAAGATTCCATCCCCGTGCAGCCGCCTACCCGGTCATGCCCGCCCATTCACTACCCTGATGAATCCTGCCGGATGGCGACGCCTTGATTAGACTCACCGGACTACTTGTCAGAACAAGGCCTGCGACCATGCAAAAACGCATCATGATCACCGGCGCCGGGTCTGGCCTCGGCCGCGAGATCGCCCTGCGCTGGGCGCGTGAGGGCTGGCGCCTGGCACTGGCCGATGTCAACGAAACCGGCCTGCGCGAAACGCTGGAGCAGGTTCACCAGGCCGGTGGCGACGGCTTCGTCCAGCGCTGCGATGTGCGCGACTATAGCCAGCTGACGGCCCTTGCCCAGGCCTGCGAAGAGAAGTTCGGTGGGGTCGATGTGATCGTCAACAACGCCGGCATCGCTTCGGGCGGGTTCTTCGCCGAGCTGTCGCTGGAAGACTGGGACTGGCAGATCGCCGTCAATCTGATGGGCGTGGTCAAGGGTTGCAAGGCGTTCCTGCCGCTGCTGGAGCGCAGCAAGGGGCGCATTATCAACATCGCCTCGATGGCTGCACTGATGCAGGGCCCGGGCATGAGCAACTACAACGTGGCCAAGGCCGGCGTGCTGGCATTGTCGGAAAGCCTGCTGGTGGAGTTGCGCCAGATTGAGGTGGCGGTGCACGTGGTGTGCCCGTCGTTCTTCCAGACCAACCTGCTGGACTCGTTCCGCGGGCCGAACCCGACGATGAAGGCACAGGTTGGCAAGCTGCTTGAAGGTTCGCCGATCAGTGCGGCGGACATTGCCGATTATATCCATCAGCAGGTCGCTGCAGGCGAGTTCCTCATCCTGCCCCATGAGGCAGGGCGCCAGGCCTGGCAACTGAAACGCCAGGCCCCTGAGCGGCTGTATGACGAGATGGCCGAAATGGCAGTGAAAATGCGGGCAAAAGCTCAGTCGCGATGATTGGTCTGTAGGAGAAATTACTCAAAAGCGTAAGGGGCTTCTGAATCGCAGTGGGGCTATTGAGTAGCTGAATACCTACGGGGCAGGCTCCGGTTTTCCCTTTCGCAGGAGGATCGGAACATGCTGGTAATTGGGCGCGAAGTGGGGGAGGTCATCATGATTGGCGATGATATCCGGATCGTCGTGGTGGAGACCCGGGACGGCGTGGTGCGCTTTGGTGTGGATGCTCCGCGTGAGGTGCCGGTGCATCGAGCCGAAGTTCACAAGCGCATCAAGGCGTCCAAGCAGAGCAAGGCCTGAACAGGCCTTGCCTGCTATTCGAGCAGCTCGCGGGGCACATCATGCTTGGCCAGCAACTGGCATTGCTGGCTTTCCAGGTCGAAAAGGATGAAAGCCTGGCCTTTGGCCAACGCCTGGCGTACCCGCAGCACGCGGGTTTCCAGCGGGGTGTCGTCGCCGTTGTCAGTGCCGTCGCGGGTGACGAAGTCCTCGATCAGGCGGGTCAGGGTTTCGGCTTGCAATTGGTCGTAGGGGATCAGCATGGTCGGGTGGTGTCTGAAATAGGTCTGGGCATGCTACGCGAAACATTCGAGGTGTAGGGGCCGCTTTGCAGCCCCGTGGGCGTTTAGCCTTTGTTTCCGATCAGGCTGTCCACCGCCGGTACCCGCGTGTCGCTTTCCATCTGCGCATCATGCTCCAGTTGGTGGCTGAAGCGCTCGAGCGATGCATTGGCCGGCTGCGAGTCGCTGGCAAACACTGGCGGGCTCAGCAGGTAGGCTGACAACAACCGGCTCAGCGCTGCCAGGCTGTCGATATGGGTGCGTTCGTAACCATGGGTGGCATCGCAACCAAAGGCCACCAGCGCGGTACGAATGTCGTGCCCGGCAGTCACCGCCGAATGGGCATCGCTGAAGTAATAGCGGAACAGGTCGCGCCGCACCGGCAAGTCGTGGTCACCGGCCAGTTTCAGCAGGTGCCGGGACAGGTGGTAGTCGTAAGGCCCCGACGAGTCCTGCATGGCCACACTGACCGCATGCTCGCTGGAAGCCTGCCCAGGCGCCACCGGGGCGATGTCGATGCCGACGAACTCGCTGACGTCCCAGGGCAGGGCGCCGGCTGCTCCCGAGCCGGTCTCCTCGGTGATGGTGAACAGCGGGTGGCAGTCGATCAGCGGCTGGCGACCGCTTTCCACCACCGCCTTCAATGCCGCCAGCAATGCGGCCACGCCAGCCTTGTCGTCCAGGTGACGGGCGCTGATGTGGCCGCTTTCGGTGAACTCGGGCAAGGGGTCGAAGGCCACGAAATCCCCAATGCTCACGCCCAGTGCCTCACAGTCGGCGCGCGTGGCGCAGTAGGCATCCAGGCGCACTTCCACGTGATCCCAGCTGATCGGCATCTGGTCGATGGCCGTGTTGAAGGCATGCCCGCTGGCCATCAGCGGCAGCACACTGCCACGGAATACCCCGGTATCGGTGAACACGCTAACCCGGCTGCCTTCGGCAAAACGGCTGGACCAGCAGCCGACGGGGGCCAGGGCCAGGCGGCCATTGTCCTGCAACTGGCGCACGCTGGCGCCGATGGTATCCAGGTGGGCAGAGACGGCGCGGTCGGGGGTGGCCTGCCGGCCTTTGAGGGTGGCGCGAATGGTGCCGCGGCGGGTCAGCTCGAAGGGGATGCCCAGTTCGTCAAGGCGTTCGGCCACGTAGCGCACGATGGTGTCGGTGAAGCCGGTGGGGCTGGGGATGGCGAGCATTTCCAGCAGCACGCGTTTGAGGTAGTCGAGATCGGGTTCGGGGTGTCGCTCGGACATGTCCAGGCCTCCGGTCGGGTTAAAATTTCGCAGTCCTTGTGGGAGCGGCCTTGTGTCGCGAAAGGGCCGCAAAGCGGCCCCGGCAATATCGGCAGCGAAGCTGAGATCCTAGGGGCGCTTCGCACCCCATTCGCGACACAAGGCCGCTCCCACAAAAAGCCGAGCAGTTGTCAGGCCAAAGGCCGGCTATGGGGAAACAGCAGGTCGATAAAACGCTCGGCCGTGGGCTGAGGTTCATGGTTGGCCAGGCCGGCACGTTCGTTGGCCTCGATGATCACGTACTCCGGCTGCCCGGCATCACGCACCATGAAGTCCAGCCCCACCACCGGAATTTCCAATGCGCGTGCCGCGCGCACGGCAGCATCGGCCAGCACCGGGTGCAGGCGTTCGGTGACGTCTTCCAGGGTGCCGCCGGTGTGCAGGTTGGCCGTACGTCGCACGGCCAGGCGCTGGCCGGCTGGCAGCACGTCGTCATAACCAACGCTCGCTGCGCGCAAGGTGCGCTCGGTTTCGTCGTCCAGCGGAATGCGGCTTTCGCCACCGGTGGCGGCCTGGCGGCGACGGCTCTGGGCTTCGATCAACTGGCGCACGCTGTGTTTGCCGTCGCCCAGCACCTGCGCCGGGTGACGGATGGCGGCGGCCACCACCTCGTAGCCGATCACCACGATGCGCAGGTCGAACCCGGCATGAAAGCTTTCCAGCAGCACGCGGCTGTCGAACTGGCGGGCGTGCGCCACGGCACGGGTGATGTCGTCGATACAGGTCAGGTTCACCGCCACCCCCTGGCCTTGCTCGCCATCGACTGGCTTGACCACCACCGCGCCATGCTCGTCGAGAAACGCCAGGTTGTCATCGGCATTGCCCGCCAGCTGTTGCGCGGGCACCTGCAGCCCGGCGTTGTGCAGGGCGTGCTGGGTCAGGCGTTTGTCCTGGCACAGGGTCATGGTCACGGCACTGGTCAGGTCGCTGAGCGATTCCCGACAGCGAATGCGCCGCCCGCCCAGGCTCAGGGTGAACAGGCCGCCAGCGGCGTCGTCCACCTGCACTTCGATGCCCCGGCGCAGGGCCTCGTCAACGATGATGCGTGCGTAGGGGTTGAGGTCGGCCTGCGGGCCGGGCCCGAGGAACAGCTGCTCGTTGATACCGTTCTTGCGCTTGACGGCGAAGGTGGGCAGGTTGCGAAAACCCAGTTTCTGGTACAGGCGCTTGGCCTGGCGGTTGTCGTGCAGCACCGACAGGTCCAGGTAGGCCAGGCCACGGCTCATGAAGTGTTCGATCAGGTGGCGCACCAGCACCTCGCCCACGCCGGGGCGGGTGCAGTGTGGGTCCACCGCCAGGCACCACAGGCTGCTGCCGTGCTCGGGGTCATCGAACGCCTTGGTGTGGTTCAGGCCCATGACGCTGCCGATCACCGAGCCGCTGTCTTCGTCCTCTGCCAGCCAGTACACCGGGCCACCCAAGTGCCGGGGGGTAAGCAGTTCGGCGTCGACGGGGAGCATCCCGCGCGCCTGGTACAGGGTGTTGATCGCCTGCCAGTCGGCGGGGTTCTGTGCCCGGCGCACGCGAAAGCCGCGAAATACCCGCTGCGCCGGGCGATAGTCGGTGAACCACAGGCGCAGGGTGTCGGACGGGTCGAGGAACAGCTGCTGTGGGGCCTGGGCCAGCACCTGCTGCGGTGCGGCCACGTACAGGGCGATGTCACGTTCGCCCGGGTGCTCGTCGAGCAAATCCTCGGCCAGGGAAACCGGGTCGGGGTAGGTGTGGCCTATCAGCAGCCGGCCCCAGCCGCAGTGCACGGCACGCGGTTGGTCGTGGGGCTGGCTGCCGTCGCCGGCCAGGCGCGCTTGCAGGCGCTCGTAGGACGGCGCCTGGCCGCGCAGCAGGCGCTGACCATAAGCGATTTCATGGGCTTTCATCGGTCAGATTCCTTGTTCGCTCAACCACAGGTTAAGCGCTGCCAGTTGCCACAGCTTGGAACCGCGCAATGGCGTCAGTTGACCGTGCGGGTTGCTCAGCAGGCGGTCGAGCATGGCCGGGTTGAACAACCCTCGGTCCTGGCTGGGGTCGGTCAACAGCTCACGTACCCAGCCCAGGGTGGCACCTTCCAGATGCTTCAGGCCCGGTACCGGGAAGTAACCCTTCTTGCGGTCGATCACCTCATGCGGGATCACCCGTCGCGCCGCCTGCTTGAGCACCTGCTTGCCGCCGTCGGGCAGCTTGAAGCGTGCGGGTATGCGTGCCGACAGTTCCACCAGGCGGTAATCAAGGAACGGCGTGCGCGCCTCCAGGCCCCAGGCCATGGTCATGTTGTCCACCCGCTTGACCGGGTCGTCGACCAGCATCACGGTGCTGTCCAGGCGCAGGGCCTTGTCCACGGCAGCCGGTGCGCCCGGGCGCGCGAAGTGTTCGCGTACGAAGTCACCGGCGGCATCGGTTTCCAGCAGCCAGGGGGCCTGCACGGTGTCGCGGTACTCGGCGTGGCTGCGGTCGAAGAACGCATCACGATAGGCCGCATAGGCATCGTCGGCGCCGTCCACCTGCGGGTACCAGTGGTAACCGGCGAACAGCTCGTCGGCACCCTGGCCGCTCTGTACGCCCTTGCAGTGCTTGGCCACTTCCCGCGACAGCAGGTAGAACGCGATGCAGTCGTGGCTGACCATCGGCTCGCTCATGGCGCGGAACGCAGCCGGCAACTGGTCGATGATCTCGTGTTCGGCAATGCGCAGTTGGTGATGGCGGGTGCCGTAGTGCCTGGCGATCAGGTCGGAGTACTGGAACTCATCGCCGCGCTCTCCGCCGGCATCCTCGAAGCCGATGGAGAAGGTCGACAGGTCTTCCACCCCCACTTCGCGCAGCAGGCCGACCAGCAGGCTGGAATCGACCCCGCCGGACAGCAACACGCCAACATCCACAGCAGCCCGTTGGCGGATGGCTACGGCGTCCCGGGTAGCGTCGAGCACGCGGGTGGTCCAGCCTTCCAGGTCCAGTTCATGCTCGTCGGGGTGGGGGCCGTAGTGCAGTTGCCACCAGACCTGGCGTTCCACTTCGCCATGCTGGTCGATGCGCATCCAGGTGCCAGGCTCCAGCTTCTGCACGTTGGCCAGCAGGGTACGCGGTGCCGGTACCACGGCATGGAAGTTCAGGTAGTGGTTGAGAGCCACCGGGTCGAGCATCGGGTCGATGTCGCCGCCCTTGAGCAGCGCCGGCAGGGTCGAGGCAAAGCGCAGGCGCTCACCGTTGCGCGACAGGTACAGGGGTTTGACGCCGAGGCGGTCGCGGGCCAGGAACAGGCGCTGGTTGTCGCGCTCCCAGATGGCCAGGGCAAACATGCCGTTGAGCTTGGGCAGCAGGGCCGCGCCCCAGGCGTGGTAGCCCTTGAGCAGCACCTCGGTGTCGCCGTCGGACCAGAAGCTGTAGCCCAGCGCCTGCAGTTCCTCGCGCAGTTCGGGGAAGTTGTAGATGGCACCGTTGAAGGCCAACGACAGGCCCAGGGTGTTGTCGACCATCGGCTGCGCCGAGCCGTCGGACAGGTCCATGATCTTCAGGCGCCGGTGGCCCAGGGCGATCGGGCCCTGGCTATGGAAGCCCCAGGCATCCGGGCCACGCGGGGCCAGGTGATGGGTAATGCGCTCTACCGCAGCCAGGTCGGCTGGGCGAGGGGCTTGGTCGATGGGGGTGAAACGCAATTCTCCTGCTAATCCGCACATAAGTCCTTACCGGTTTTTCCGTTGGGGAGGTGATGCCCCGGATTAGGGCACCTTAATGAACTGACATGTTTGCTTTTTGAGAGTTTTAGACCTTTTGGTTATAAGTGGATGGGCATACAGCTTGATGCTATCACGTCCCTCGAATCAACCGACGCAACCCAAACCGGTTCGGATGGCAGGCCTCCACCACCGCCCGCGGCAATGGCAGCGGTTCCCCACATACCCAGGCCGCCACCAGCTCGCCACTCAACGGCGCCGTGATCAACCCGCGTGAGCCGTGCCCGCTGTTCACATACAACCCGCCCAACCAAGGGCAGGGCACATCCGGTACCTGCCGTGCATCACGGCCCAGCACTGCGTAGGCTTCGGCAAACGCCTGCCCGTCGGCGACCGGCCCGACGATCGGCAGGTAATCCGGGCTGGTGCAACGGAACGCTGCACGCCCCTGCAGTTGCTCAGCGTCCAGTTTAGCCACGCCCAGCCGCTGCGCCAGATCGACGGAAATTTCGTCCAGCAGTGCCAGGTTGCCCTGGTGCTCGGCCAGCGTCGGCGCAAGGTCCTCACTGTGGAAGTCAAAACTTGCCCCCAGTGTATGTTCACCCTCGCGCGGCGGTGCCACATAGCCTTCCGCGCACACCACGGTACGCAGTGCCTGGCTGCTGGCGGTGGCCGGCAAGCGGGTGATCTGCCCACGGATGCGCTTGAGTGGTAACTGCGCGCAAGGGGCGAAGCGCCGCACATCCGCTGCACCGGCCAGGACCACCACTGGAGCGCTGGCTAACAGCTGGTCGCCAGCCCAGGCCTGCCACTGTTCACCCACTTTGCGCAGTTCGAGCACTTCCTGGTGGGTCACCAGCTGAATACCTGGGTGCTGCAACTGCTGCTGACACAGTGCCGGCGGGTGCACCCAGCCACCTTCGGGGTAGAACAACCCGCCGCCAGGCAACGCCACGCCGGCGATGGCTTCGGCCTCGGCGCGCTCCAGCGGGTGCAGCAAGCCGCGGTCGAAGGCGGCAGCCAGCTTGCCCTGGCGTTCGGCCTCCTTGCTGTCGAAGGCCAGTTGCAGCACCCCGCAGGCATCCCAGTCACGGCCACGCTGCAAGCGCTGCAGCTGGCGCCGGGTGTAGCCGAACCCGGACAGGATCATCTGCGACAGCGCGGTGCCATGGGCAGACAGCTTGAGGTACAGCACCCCTTGCGGGTTGCCCGAAGCTTCCTGGGCCGGGGTTTCGTGGCGCTCCAGCACGGTAACCTGCCAGCCACGCCGGGCCAGGCTGGCGGCGCTGCTGCTGCCGGCAAGACCGGCACCGATCACCAGCGCCTCGCGCGGCCCCTGTGCAGCAGCGGGGCGTGCGTACCAAGGCGCGTGTGGGCCGGGCAGGGGGCCGACGTAGGCGCCGCTCATCACTTCCCACTTCTTGCCGATGCCTGGCACCTTCTTCATGGCGAAGCCGGCTTCTACCAGGCTGCGGCGTACCCAGCCGGTAGTGGTGAAGGTGCCCAGCACCGTGCCCGGATGCGATAGCCGCGCCAGTTGCGCAAACAGCGCCGGGGTCCACATGTCGGGGTTCTTGGCGGGGGCGAAGCCGTCGAGGAACCACACATCGATCTGCGCATCGAGCTGCGGCAGCTGTTCCAGCACATCGCCTATCAACAGGGTCAGGGTGACCCTGCCATCGGCGAAGGTGAACTGCTGAAAGCCCGGGTGCACCGCCACGTACTGCTCCAGCAGCGGCTCGGTATAGGCGGCCAGTTCAGGCCACAGGCTTACTGCGCGGGCCATGTCGGCGTGGGCGAGGGGGTACTTTTCGACGCTGACGAAGTGCAGGCGCGCGTCGCTGTGTGCGTGCTGGTCAAACAGCTGCCAGGCGCAGAAAAAATTCATGCCGGTGCCAAAACCGGTTTCGCCGATCACCGTGCAGGCATGCGGCGCCAGGTTGGCAAAACGCTCGGCCAGGCGGGTCTGGCCTAGGAACACGTGCTTGGTTTCTTCGATGCCTTCGTTGACTGCGAAATAGACGTCGTCATAGTGCCGCGAATGGGGGCGGCCCTGGTCATCCCAGTCGATCTGGGCGTGCTGGAGGAGGGTGGGCATGGTTGGCTCGGTTGCAGCGGATGGCGGGATTTTATGTCATCCGGATGAGCTGTGGGAGCGCGCTCACTCGGGAAGAGGCCCGTACAGGCAGAAATGAAATCCGCTAGTCTTGCTTATCCATTGAAGGAGCCAGTGCATGTTCGAATCTGCCGAAATCGGCCACAGCATCGACAAGGAGGCTTACGACGCCGAGGTACCCGCTTTACGCGAGGCCCTGCTCGAAGCCCAGTACGAACTCAAGCAGCAAGCGCGTTTTCCGGTGATCGTGCTGATCAACGGCATTGAAGGCGCCGGCAAGGGTGAGACGGTAAAACTGCTCAACGAGTGGATGGACCCGCGCATGATCGATGTGCTCACCTTCGACCAGCAGACCGACGAAGAGCTGGCCCGCCCGCCCGCCTGGCGTTACTGGCGGGCCTTGCCGCCCAAGGGGCGGATGGGGGTGTTCTTTGGCAACTGGTACAGCCAGATGCTGCAGGGGCGTGTGCACGGGGTGTTCAAGGATGCCGTCCTCGATCAGGCCATTACCGGTGCCGAACGCCTGGAGGAGATGCTTTGCGATGAAGGTGCGCTGATCATCAAGTTCTGGTTCCACCTGTCCAAGAAGCAGATGAAGGCGAGGCTGAAATCGCTCAAGGACGACCCGCTGCACAGCTGGAAGATCAGCCCGCTGGATTGGCAGCAATCGCAAACCTACGACCGTTTCGTGCGCTTTGGTGAGCGCGTGCTGCGCCGCACCAGCCGCGACTATGCGCCATGGCACATCATCGAGGGGGTAGACCCGAATTACCGCAGCCTGGCGGTGGGGCGCATTCTGCTGGAAAGCCTGCAGGCCGCGCTGGCCAATAACCCCAAGGGCAAGCACCAGGGCAACGTGGCCCCGTTGAGCCATAGCATCGACGACCGCAGCCTGCTTGGCGCCCTGGACATGACGTTGCGGCTGGACAAGGCCGACTACCAGGAACAGTTGATCACCGAACAGGCCCGCCTGGCCGGCCTGCTGCGTGACAAGCGCATGCGCCGGCACGCGCTGGTGGCGGTGTTCGAAGGCAACGACGCCGCCGGCAAGGGGGGCGCCATCCGTCGCGTGGCGGCGGCGCTGGATCCGCGTCAGTACCGCATCGTGCCGATTGCCGCACCCACTGAAGAAGAGCGCGCCCAGCCCTACCTGTGGCGGTTCTGGCGGCACATCCCGGCACGTGGCAAGTTCACCATCTTCGACCGCTCCTGGTATGGCCGGGTGCTGGTGGAGCGGGTGGAAGGCTTCTGCAGCCCGGCCGACTGGATGCGTGCCTACAGCGAGATCAACGACTTTGAAGAGCAGTTGGTGGATGCGGGCGTGGTGGTGGTGAAGTTCTGGCTGGCGATCGATCAGCAAACCCAACTGGAGCGTTTCGAAGAGCGTGAGCAGATTCCGTTCAAACGCTACAAGATCACCGAGGATGACTGGCGCAACCGCGACAAGTGGGACGAATACTCCCAGGCTGTGGGCGACATGGTCGACCGCACCAGCAACGAGATTGCCCCATGGACGCTGGTGGAAGCCAATGACAAGCGCTGGGCGCGGGTGAAGGTGGTGCGCACCATCAACGAGGCGCTGGAAGCGGCGTTTGCCAAGCACAAGAAATAGCCGAAGGTGAGGTTGCCTGTTCTGGCCTCTTCGCGGGTAAACCCGCTCCTACCGGGGATCGCGTGCTGAGCTGCGCCCCGGATGTTGGACAAAAAATCCAACACCGGGGCGCAGTTCACGCTCCTGTAGGAGCGGGTTTACCCGCGAAAGGGCCAGCACAGGCAACACCTCCCCCCAGCCATGCCCCAAAAGAATGACCTGATGAATTCTTTTCTCGGCACTCTCCACCGTCCCCGTCCTCCAACCCCGTAGAATTCAACAACCCCCACTACGGGCTTGATCGAGGATTTTATGCACACCACTTCTGGCCGCTGGGGCTATGGGCTGTTCCTGGCACTTCTGACAGCGCTGCTCTGGGGCATCCTGCCGATCAAGCTCAAGCAGGTACTGCAAGTGGTCGACCCGATCACTGTCACCTGGTACCGGCTGCTGGTCTCCGGCGGCCTGCTGTTCGCCTGGCTGGCGGCTCAGCGGCGTTTGCCGTCCATCCGCAAGCTGGCGCCCAGGGGCAAGGGCCTGGTGCTGGTTGCGGTGCTCGGCCTGATGGGCAACTACGTGCTCTACCTGATCGGTCTCAAACTGCTTAGCCCGGGTACCGCACAACTGGTGGTACAGATCGGCCCGGTGCTGTTGCTGGTGGCCAGCGTGTTCGTGTTCCGCGAGCGCTTCAGTGTGGGGCAGGGCATGGGGCTGTTGGTGCTGCTGGCAGGGTTTGGCCTGTTCTTCAACCAGCGCCTGGAAGAGCTGCTGACTTCACTGGGTGCCTATACTACCGGCGTGTTGACCATCTTGCTGGCGACCAGCATCTGGGTGTTCTACGCCCTGAGCCAGAAGCAGTTGCTGACCGTGTGGCACTCGCAGCAGGTGATGATGGTGATCTACCTCAGCTGCGCTGGGTTGCTGACACCTTGGGTGCACCCACTGGAGGCCTTGCAACTGACCCCGGTGCAAGGCTGGCTGCTGCTGGCCTGTTGCCTGAACACCCTGGTGGCGTACGGCGCGTTCGCCGAAGCGCTGGCGCACTGGGAGGCGTCGCGGGTAAGTGCCACGCTGGCGCTGACCCCGTTGGTGACCTTCGTTGCGGTGGCGCTGGCAGCATGGGTGTGGCCTGACTATGTGCATGCCGAGGACATCAACGCCCTGGGCTATGTGGGGGCGGTCACGGTGGTGTTCGGTTCGGCGCTGGTGGCGCTGGGGCCCTCGCTGGTGGCGGGTTGGCGGGCCCGCAGGGCGCGGTTGGCCTAGGTCTGTCGATTGCCTGTACCGGCCCTTTCGCGGGTAAACCCGCTCCTACAATGGATTGAGCCTCTCGGTGTAGGAGCGGGTTTACCCGCGAAAGGGCCGGTACAGGCTACAGAGCAGTCAGCCCTTGCCCCCCGGCGCCAGCATGTTCTCCGGCCGCACCCACTGGTCGAATTGCTCATTGGTCAGATACTTCAACGCCAAGGCCGCCTCGCGCAAGGTCTTGCCCTCGCTGTAAGCCTTCTTGGCAATTTCCGCCGCCTTGTCATAACCAATATGCGGGTTCAGCGCGGTCACCAGCATCAACCCGCGCTCCAGGTGCGCGGCCATCTGCTCGGCATCCGGCTCGATACCCGCCACGCAATGCGCCTGGAAGTTGCGGCAACCATCGGCCAGCAACTCGATGGACTGCAGCAGGTTATGGATGATTACCGGCTTGAACACATTCAGCTGCAAATGCCCCTGGCTGGCGGCAAAGCCGATGGCCGCGTCGTTGCCCAGTACCTGGCAGGCCAGCATCGACAGCGCCTCGCACTGGGTGGGGTTGACCTTGCCCGGCATGATCGAGCTGCCCGGCTCGTTGGCGGGCAGGCGCACCTCGGCCAGCCCGGCGCGCGGACCGGATCCCAGCAGGCGCAGGTCGTTGGCGATTTTCATCAGGGCCACGGCCAGGGTCTTCAGGGCCCCCGCCAGGCTGGTCAGCGGTTCGTGGCCGGCGAGGGCGGCGAACTTGTTGGGCGCGGTGATGAGCGGCAGGCCGGACAGCGCCGCCAACTCGGCAGCGATGGCTTCAGCAAAACCCTGCGGGGCGTTGAGCCCGGTACCCACGGCAGTACCGCCCTGAGCCAGTTCGCACACCGCCGGCAGGGTGGCGCGTATGGCGCGCTGGGCGTAATCGAGCTGGGCGACGAAGGCCGACACTTCCTGGCCGAAGGTAATCGGCGTGGCGTCCATCATGTGCGTGCGGCCGGTTTTCACCAGCTTGTGGTGACGCATCGACAGCTCGGCCAGTCCCGAAGACAATTCGGTGACGGCCGGCAGCAGCTTTTCATGCACCGCCAGGGCTGCCGCAATGTGCATGGCGGTGGGGAAGCAGTCGTTGGAGCTCTGCGAGCGGTTGACGTGGTCATTGGGATGTACTGGCGCCTTGCCGCCACGGCCTTTGCCGGCCAGTTCGTTGGCGCGCCCGGCGATCACCTCGTTGACGTTCATGTTGCTCTGGGTGCCGCTGCCCGTCTGCCAGACGACGAGCGGGAACTGATCGTCGTGCTGGCCATCCAGCACTTCATCGGCGGCCTGTTCGATCAGCCGGGCGATGTCGGCCGGCAGGTCGCCATTGCGGTCGTTGACGCGCGCAGCGGCCTTCTTGATCAGTGCCAGGGCGTGCAATACCGCGAGGGGCATGCGTTCCTTGCCAATGGCGAAGTTGATCAGCGAACGCTGGGTCTGCGCACCCCAGTAGGCGTCCTCCGGAACTTCGACCGGGCCCAGGCTGTCTGTCTCGATACGGCTCATTCTGTACTCACTCCTGTGTAGTTCGAAATCGCAGTTTAGGCCCTGATTCGACCGAGCGGTTCCGTCGCTCGTCGTGCCACTTGAGCACTTCGCCACCACGGCGCAGAATGCTCTACCCTGAGGTGCCCGCCACCCTCTCTTTGAAGGAAATGCAATGACCCGTCTCCGTGTCCTTTGTGCTGCCGTTGCCCTGGCTTGCGCCAGCGGCCAGGTACTCGCTGCCACCGCCAGCCACAACGCTGCTGCCGAGAAATTCCTGACCCTGGCCAACGCCGACAAGCTGGGCACCCCGGTGTACATGCAAGTGCAGCAGATGTTCGCCCAGCGTTTCGCCCAGACCAAAGCCCCGTCCGCCAAGCAGCCCGTACTGGAAAGCTACCAGGCCAAGGCCAATGCCGCGCTGGACAACGCCATCGGCTGGAAAAAGCTGAAGCCGAAGATGGTCGACCTGTACACCCGCACCTTCACCGAGCAGGAGCTGAAGGACCTGGTGAAGTTCTACGAATCGCCGCTGGGCAAGAAAGTGCTGCGTGAAATGCCCAAGGTCACTCAGCAGTCGGCGCAGCTGACCCAGCAGAGCCTGGAACCAGCAGTACCGGTGGTGAACAAGCTGCTGGAAGACATGACCAAAGAGCTGGACCCGAACGCAGGCAAGGCCGCCGCCCCAGCGAAGAAGTGAGTACGCCGCAATGACCATGCAACAACGAATCGAACAGCAACTGGCCGCCCTGGCGCCGCAACATCTGGAAGTGCTCAACGAAAGTTACATGCACAGTCGTGGTCAGGAGACCCACTACAAGGCGGTGATCGTCAGCGAGCAGTTTGCCGGGTTGAACAGCGTCAAGCGCCACCAGAAGGTGTACGCCACCATGGGTGAGCTGATGGGCGAGATCCACGCCCTGGCCATCCATACCTACACCGCCGAAGAGTGGGCCAAGGTCGGCGTTGCACCGGCCTCGCCCGTTTGCGCCGGCGGCGGGCACTGAAACCTTTCTGTTGTTCTGGTAGAATCCTGCAAAATCCGGGGGCCGCTTTGCGGCCCTTTCGCGACACAAGGCCGCTCCCACAGGAACCGCACTAGCCATCGGGTTACGCGGTCCCTGTGGGAGCGGCCTTGTGTCGCGAAAGGGGTGCAAAGCGCCCCCATGCTTTTTCTGTACCTGTCAAACCCGGTCCGCCCCTTACGAGGGCAACCACCTGGAGATTCCGTTACATGTCTCAAGCCATCGTCGTCGCGGCGCTGTACAAGTTCGTCACCCTGGAAGACTACGTCGAGCTGCGCGAGCCGCTGCTCAAGACCATGCTCGACAACAACGTCAAAGGCACCCTGCTGCTGGCCCAGGAGGGCATCAACGGTACCGTTTCGGGCACCCGGGAAGGCATTGATGGCCTGCTGGCCTGGTTGCGCGATGACCCGCGTCTGGTCGATATCGACCATAAAGAGTCGTACTGCGACGAACAGCCGTTCTACCGCACCAAGGTCAAACTCAAGAAAGAGATCGTCACCCTCGGCGTGCCGGGCGTAGACCCCAACCAGGCCGTTGGCACCTATGTCGAGCCCAAGGACTGGAACGCCCTGATCAGCGACCCGGAAGTGCTGCTGATCGACACCCGCAACGACTACGAAGTGGCCATCGGCACATTCAAGGGCGCCATCGACCCGAAGACCGAAACCTTCCGAGAGTTCCCGGAGTACATCAAGGCCAATTTCGACCCGAGCAAGCACAAGAAGGTCGCCATGTTCTGCACCGGCGGCATCCGTTGCGAAAAGGCCTCCAGCTACATGCTCGGTGAAGGCTTCGAGTCGGTCTATCATCTTAAGGGCGGCATCCTGAAATACTTCGAGGAAGTGCCTCAGGAAGAAAGCCTGTGGGACGGCGACTGCTTCGTCTTCGACAACCGGGTCACGGTGCGCCATGACCTGAGCGAAGGCGAGTACGACCAGTGCCACGCCTGCCGCCACCCGATCAATGCAGAGGAGCGCGCGTCCGAGCACTATTCGCCAGGTGTCAGCTGCCCGCATTGCTGGGACAGCCTGAGCGAGAAGACCCGGCGCAGCGCCATCGACCGGCAGAAGCAGATAGAGCTGGCCAAGGCCCGCAACCTGCCGCACCCGATCGGTTACAACTACAAAGCCGAGGCTTGAAGCATGTCTGCACGCCTGATCTATGTGATGGACCCGATGTGCTCCTGGTGCTGGGGTTTTGCGCCAGTGGCCGCGGCCCTGATCGCCCAGGCGCGTGAGGCAGGCGTGCCCACCCACTTGGTACCGGGCGGGCTGCGCACTGGCGGCAGCGCCCTGGACAGCTCCACTCGCAAGTACATCCTGGAACACTGGCAGGCAGTGGCTGATGCTACCGGCCAGCCGTTCCGCTTCGAGGGGGCCATGCCTGACGGCTTCGTCTACGACACCGAGCCGGCCTGCCGCGCCCTGGTCACGGCCCGCGAGCTGGATGCCGAGCGCGTCTGGCCGCTGCTGGCGTCGATCCAGCGTTCGTTCTACGAGCAGGGCGTCGATGTGACCACCGCGCCGCAGCTGGTCGAGCTAGCCTCGCAGTGTGGCTTCGACCGTGCCGCGTTCGCCGAAACCTTCGCCCGTGCCGATACCCGCGCCGCCACCGCAGCCGACTTCGCCTGGGCCCAGGACCTGGGTATTGCCGGGTTCCCGACCCTGCTGGCCGAGCGCAATGGCCAACTGGCCTTGCTGACCAACGGCTATCAGCCGCTGGAGCGCCTGCAACCCTTGCTCGGCCGCTGGCTGCAGCAGGCCGCCTGTGCTTGATGTGCCTGGGTCACCCGACCCGGTACCGGGCAAGCCATACACTGCGGGCGATCGACTGAGCTGGGCGGAAATCCGCCGCCTGGCCCTGCATCACAAGAAAAACCTCTGGTCCGCGAACCTCATTGCGTTACTGGCGGCGTGTTGCAGTGTGCCCATTCCGCTGCTGCTGCCGCTGCTGGTGGACGAAGTGCTGCTCGGCCACGGCGATGCCGCGCTGAATTGGATGAACCACCTGCTGCCGTCCGGCTGGCAGGTGGCGGCCGGCTACATCGGCCTGATGCTGGCGCTCACCCTGTGCCTGCGCCTGGCTGCGCTGGCGTTCAACGTGATCCAGTCCAAGCTGTTCGCCGGTCTGGCCAAGGATATTGTCTACCGCCTGCGCATCCGCCTGATCGAGCGACTCAAGCGTATTTCGCTGAAGGAATACGAAAGCCTGGGCAGCGGTACGGTGACCACCCACCTGGTCACCGACCTGGACACCCTGGACAAGTTCGTTGGCGAAACCCTAAGCCGCTTCCTGGTGGCCATGCTGACCTTGACCGGCACCGCGGCCATCCTGATCTGGATGCACTGGCAGCTGGCCTTGCTGATCTTGCTGTTCAACCCGCTGGTGATCTACTTCACCGTGCAGTTGGGCAAGCGCGTCAAACACCTGAAAAAGCTCGAAAACGACAGCACCGCGCGCTTTACCCAGGCGCTGGCGGAAACCCTAGATGCCATCCAGGAAATCCGCGCCGGCAACCGCCAGGGCTACTTCCTTGGCCGCCTGGGCCTGCGTGCCCGCGAAGTGCGCGATTACGCCGTGGACTCGCAATGGAAAAGCGATGCCAGTGGCCGTGCCAGCGGCCTGCTGTTCCAGTTCGGCATCGACATCTTCCGCGCGGCGGCCATGCTGACCGTGCTGTTTTCCGACCTGTCGATCGGCCAGATGCTGGCGGTGTTCAGCTACCTGTGGTTCATGATCGGTCCGGTGGAGCAACTGCTTAATCTGCAATATGCGTACTACGCCGCAGGCGGTGCGCTGAGCCGCCTCAACGAGCTGCTGGCGCGTGCCGACGAGCCGCAATACCCAGCCGCCAGCGACCCGTTCGCCGGGCGCGAAACGGTGGGCATTGAAGTGCGCGACCTGCGCTTTGCCTATGCCGACGAGCCGGTACTCGAGCACCTCGACCTGTCCATCGCTGCGGGTGAGAAGGTGGCGATTGTCGGTGCCAGCGGCGGCGGCAAGAGCACGTTGGTGCAGCTATTGCTGGGCCTTTATAGCGCCCAGGCCGGGACCATCCGCTTTGGCGGGGCCAGCCTGCAGGAAATCGGCCTGGAAACCCTGCGCGAGAACGTCGCGGTGGTGTTGCAGCACCCGTCGCTGTTCAACGACAGCGTGCGTGCCAACCTGACCATGGGCCGTGACTGCAGCGATGATGCGTGCTGGCAGGCGCTGCGCATCGCCCAGCTGGATGCCACCATCGCCGCCTTGCCGCAGGGCCTGGACAGTGTGGTGGGGCGTTCAGGTGTGCGCTTGTCCGGTGGCCAGCGCCAGCGCCTGGCCATTGCCCGCATGGTGCTGGCTGAGCCCAAGGTGGTGATCCTCG
Source organism: Pseudomonas sp. FYR_5 (assembly GCF_043106315.1). Lineage (NCBI taxonomy): Bacteria > Pseudomonadati > Pseudomonadota > Gammaproteobacteria > Pseudomonadales > Pseudomonadaceae > Pseudomonas > Pseudomonas sp. FYR_5. The sequence goes on from NZ_JBICMK010000033.1 coordinate 31,914, forward strand.
ACGAGGCCACCTCAGCCCTGGATGCTGCAACCGAGTACAACCTGCATCAGGCCTTGGCGCGCTTTCTCAGCGGCCGCACCACGCTGATCATCGCCCACCGGTTGTCAGCGGTGAAACAGGCCGACCGAGTGCTGGTGTTCGATGGCGGGCACGTGGCCGAAGACGGCGACCATCAGCAACTGATTGCCGAGGGTGGGTTATATGCCAAGCTTTATGGGCACCTGCAGCAGAGCTGATTATCTGGTTGCCTTCACCGTACTTGTGGAAGCAACTGTCTTGCTCAATTTCTAAAAGCTGGTGCGATCCCTGTGGGAGCGGGCTTGCCCGCGAACACGGGCGAAGCCCGTGCCATCCACCGCGGTGTCTTCTTCGCGGGTAAACCCGCTCCTGCAATGGCCAGCGCATACGCTGCATAAATCCCCCCGATTCCTTGTCATAAAAATCCCCTCCACAGCAATGGCAAATGGCCTACGCTGTGCTTGTCTGGGTCGATTTACGCCTTATCTGCTCTGTGACAGGGACTCCATGAAGGGAAATCGCACACTCGAAGCGCCAAAGTTGCTCGGCATCACATGGCCTTTCATCGCCGTAGTGGTCCTTCAGGTGGCGTTGGGCAGCCTCAGCCTTTACACGCTCTCGGCCGTGCGCGCCTATGTCGCGGGCGAAAGCCTGTGGTCCAAGGCGCAGAAAGATGCCATCTACTACCTCAGTCTATACAGCGAGACGCGTGACGACAGCACCTACCAACGTTATCGCCAGGCCATTACCGTGCCTCAGGGTGACCAGCGCCTGCGCGAGGTGCTCGACCTCCCCAACCCTGATCTGGACGCCGCGCGACAGGCGGTACTGCAAGGTGGCAACCACCCTGACGATGTCACGCGTATCATCTGGTTCTATCGCAACTTCCGCCATGTCAGCTATATGCAGACAGCCATCGATTACTGGGACATTGGCGACGACTATCTGGCCAAGCTGGATGTACTGGCCGGTGAAATGCGCCAGCGTTTTGCCAGTGGCCCGGTGGATGCAGACACTGTCAGCGAGTGGAAGGCCCGTATTGTCGCCATCAACGAAGGCGTGACCCCGGCGGCCAAGGCCTTCAGTGATGCCTTGGGCGAGGGCTCGCGCGTCGTGCTGCGGGTGCTGCTGATCACCAACCTGCTGACCGCGATGTTCCTGATTGCGATTGCCTGGGGCCGCTCCAGCAAGCTGTTGGCCCAGCGCCAGGCCTTTGCCAGCGCACTGCAGCAAGAAAAAGAGCGTGCGCAGATTACCCTGCAGGCCATCGGTGATGCGGTGATCACCACCGATGTCGAGGGCAATATCGGCTATATGAACCCGGCCGCCGAACAATTGACCCACTGGCAATCCGGCCAGGCCCAGGGCCTGCCACTGTCGGCGCTGTTCAGCCTGGTGGATGAACACGCCGAGGATGACGGTCGCAGCCTGGTCGAACAGGTGCTCAGCGGCAGCCTCAAGGGCGGCTCCGAGCATGCCCGGCTGATCCAGCGCCTGGACGGCAGTACCGTGTCGATCAACCTGGTAGGCTCGCCGATTGTCAGTGATGGCCAGGTCAGTGGCATCGTGCTGGTGCTGCACGATATGACCCAGGAACGCCAGTACATCGCCAATCTGTCCTGGCAGGCGACCCACGATGCCCTGACCGGTCTGGCCAACCGCCGCGAGTTCGAATACCGCCTGGAGCAGGTGCTCAACGACCTGGCACGCCAGGCTGGGCGGCATTCGCTGATGTTCCTCGACCTCGACCAGTTCAAGCTAGTCAACGACACCTGTGGCCACGCGGCCGGCGATGAGTTGCTGCGACACATCTGTGCTGTGCTGCAATCCGGCCTGCGTGAGGGCGATACGCTGGCGCGGCTGGGTGGCGATGAATTTGGCGTGCTGCTGGAAAACTGCCCGCCCGACCAGGCCGAGCGCATTGCCGAACAACTGCGTCAGCTGGTGCAGAGCCTGCACTTCGTATGGAAAGGGCGGCCGTTCGTGACCACGGTCAGCATTGGCCTGGTGCACATGGCCCAGGCCCCCGGCACCCTGGAGGCCTCGCTGCGCGCCGCCGACATGGCCTGCTACATGGCCAAGGAAAAGGGCCGTAACCGGGTGCAGGTGTACCACGCCGACGACAGCGAACTGTCCATGCGGTTTGGCGAAATGGCCTGGATCCAGCGCTTGCATGTGGCCCTGGAAGAAAACCGCTTTTGCCTCTACGCCCAGGAAATCGCCCCGCTTAAAACCTTCGAGGGCCCGGGCCATATCGAAATTCTGTTGCGCCTGCACGACGAAAGCGGCCGCACCATTCTGCCCAGCAGCTTCATCCCGGCGGCCGAGCGCTACGGCCTGATGACCGCACTGGACCGCTGGGTGGTGCGCAATGTGTTCATGGTCATACGCCAGTGCCTGGAAGAAGGGCGAGAAGGGCCGTTGTCGACCTGTGCGATCAACCTGTCGGGGTCCAGCATTGGCGACGACAAGTTCCTCGAATACCTCCAGCGGTTGTTCGTCGAATACGCCATTCCGCCGCGAATGATCTGTTTCGAAATTACCGAAACCAGCGCCATTGCCAACCTGGGCAGCGCCATTCGCTTCATCAACGAGTTGAAAGGGCTGGGTTGCCGTTTCTCGCTTGATGATTTTTGCGCCGGCATGTCGTCGTTTGCCTATCTCAAGCATTTGCCCGTGGACTACCTGAAGATTGACGGGAGTTTCGTCAAGGACATGCTCGACGACCCGGTCAACCGGGCCATGGTCGAGGTCATCAACCATATCGGCCATGTGATGGGTAAACGCACTATTGCCGAGTTCGTCGAAACACCCTTGATCGAGCAGGCCTTGCAGGAAATAGGCGTGGATTACGCCCAGGGCTACCTGATCGAACGCCCCCAGGTGTTCACCTGTGACAGTCTGCAGCGCCAACGGATCGCCGCCCGGCCTCTGTTGCAGCGAGCACCTGGCACGTTTCGCTAGTTGGAAATCACAAGGATCAAGGAGCTGAAAGTGATTGATGCATTCGTTCGTATCGGGCCTTTGATGGACCCCGCCAGTTACCCTCAATGGGCCCAGCAACTGATTGAAGACTGCCGCGAGAGCAAGCGCCGGGTGGTCGAGCATGAGTTTTATGCGCGTCTACGTGATGGCCAACTGAAGCAATCGACCATCCGCCAGTACCTGATCGGTGGCTGGCCGGTGGTGGAACAGTTTTCGTTGTACATGGCGCATAACCTGACCAAGACCCGCTATGGCCGGCATCAGGGCGAGGACATGGCGCGGCGCTGGCTGATGCGCAACATCCGCGTCGAGCTCAACCATGCCGACTACTGGGTGAACTGGTGCCAGGCGCACGGTGTGCACCTGCACGAGTTGCAGGCGCAAGAAGTGCCGCCCGAGCTGAACGGCCTGAACGACTGGTGCTGGCGGGTGTGTGCCACGGAGAACCTGGCCATTTCCATGGCCGCGACCAACTACGCCATCGAGGGCGCCACTGGTGAATGGTCGGCGGTGGTGTGCTCGACCGACACCTACGCGCAGGGGTTCCCTGACGAAGGGCGCAAGCGGGCGATGAAGTGGCTGAAGATGCATGCCCAGTATGACGATGCGCACCCGTGGGAGGCGCTGGAAATCATCTGTACCCTGGCCGGTGAGAACCCGACCCTGGGCTTGCGGACCGAGCTGCGCAGGGCGATCTGCAAGAGTTACGACTGCATGTTCCTGTTCCTGGAGCGCTGCATGCAGCTGGAAGGGCGCCAGCAAGGCCGTATGCGGCCGGCGTTGGCTGCGGGCTGATCGCTTTCCTGTACCGGCCTCTTCGCGGGCTTGCCCGCTCCCACAGGA
>NZ_JBICMK010000034.1:0-46215 GCF_043106315.1 Pseudomonas sp. FYR_5
CCCCGGCCCTTTCGCGATGAACCCGCGCCTACAAGGGGTGGGGCATGGGTGGTTACCTCATACCGGGTCGGCGTGCACCATCACGTCCGCCTGTGGGTAACGCTGGCGGATCACCCGCGAGGCCTCCACGCACAAGCTATGCGCCTCATGCAACGGCAGGTGCCCCGGCAGCTCCAGGTGCAGTTGCACAAACCACTGGTTGCCCGACACGCGCGTGCGCAGGTCATGCACGCCTTTCACGCCTGCAACGGCCAGCACCAGCGCGGCCATGTCCTCGCCAACATCGCTGGGTAACGCCTTGTCCATCAGGATCGCCGTACTTTCGCGGGCAATTTGCAGCGCACTCCAGAGGATGTAAAAGGCGATGCCCAGGCCGAACAGCGCATCCAACTGAGGCCAGCCAAAACGCGCCAGCAACAAGGCCAGCAGAATGCTGCCGTTGAGCAGCAAGTCCGAGCGGTAGTGCAGGGAATCTGCCCGCACCGCAGTAGAGCCGGTGAGCCGGATAACCTTGTACTGCAGTGCCAGCAGGGCGACCGTCAGCACCAGCGACAGCAGCATCACCGCGATGCCGATGGCGGTATCACCCAGCGGTTGCGGGGTGTAAAGGCGCTCGACCGCCTGCACCCCGATCAGCACCGCACTGACTCCGATGAACAGCGCCTGGGCCATACCGGCCAAGGCCTCGGCCTTGCCATGGCCAAACCGGTGATCGTCGTCGGCCGGGCGCAGGGCATAGTGCACCGCCAGCAGGTTGAGGAACGAGGCCACTGCGTCCAGTGCCGAATCGGTCAGCCCAGCCAGCAGGCTCACCGACCCACTCAGCCACCAGGCCAGCGCCTTGCTCAGCACCAGGATGCTGGCCACTGCCAGTGACGCGCGTGTGGCCAGGCGCAGCAGGCGCTGGTGTTCAGCTGGGGTCGTGGTCATCCGTGGTCAGCGTCCGTGTGGCTCAGGCTGCCGGGACCAGGCCGAGGCTGGCCAGTTGTTCGATGCTGCCGCGGTGCTGGATCAGCCGTGGGTCGTTCAGCGGCAGGCGCTGGCCCAGTTCGCTTTCCAGAATGGCCTGCAACTTCAGGTTGTCGACCTTGCCATCGGGGCTGACGGCTTCTTGCAGTTTGGCCGGGTCAACCTGGGCAGTACGGCCACCCGGGTAGTAGATGGCGCCGGTGGCAAAGTCGATGCCGAAGGCAATGAGCCCCGGGATCACGTAGAAAAGAATACCGATGGCATCCATTGCAGCAACCACAGGGTCGATCTTGCCGCCGATCTGGCCGCGCCGGTCCGGGTAGAAAATGGTGCCGCAGGCCGTCAGTTGAGTCAGCAGGGTGGCGATGAGGGCGCCACCGATGACGCGGGTCGAGATGCGCATGTAAATCTCCGAGAAGGTGTTCAGCAGGACAAGCGATGCGCCTGCACCTGATGTTAAGACCATGATAGAGCAGGCTGGGTTCGCCGTTATACTCGCGACACTGTTCGAGGACCACCATGATTTCATTACCCATTGATGCTGCCTTGCCCGCCCTGCGCCAGGCGCTGGAAAACCGTGACGAAGTGGTGCTTGAAGCCCCGCCCGGCGCTGGCAAGACCACCCGCGTGCCACTGGCGCTGCTGCACGAACCGTGGCTGGCTGGGCAGACCATCCTCATGCTCGAGCCTCGGCGCCTGGCTGCGCGTGCTGCGGCCGAACGGCTGGCCAGTGAACTGGGCGAGCAGGTTGGGGAAACCGTGGGTTACCGCATCCGCCTGGACAGCAAGGTCGGGCCGAAAACCCGTATTGAAGTGGTGACCGAAGGCATCCTCACACGCCGTCTGCAAGCCGACCCGGCGCTGGAAGGTGTGGGCTTGCTGATCTTCGATGAATTTCATGAGCGCAGCCTGGATGCCGATCTGGCCCTGGCGCTGAGCCTTAACGGCCGCGAGTTGCTTCGTGACGACCCGCCCCTGAAGATTCTGCTGATGTCGGCGACGCTGGAAGGCGAGCGCCTGTCGCGGCTGTTGGACGATGCCCCGGTGGTCACAAGCGAAGGGCGCATGCATCCGGTGGATATCCGCTGGGGGCGGCCGTTCCAGCCAGGCGAGTTCATCGAGCCACGGGTGGTGGACAGCGTGCTGCATGCGCTGGCTGACCAGGCCGGCAGCGTGCTGGTGTTCCTGCCTGGGCAAGCCGAGATCCGCCGGGTTCACCAAAGCCTTCAGGAGGCGCTGGGGGCGCGCCCCGAGATTCTGCTGTGCCCGCTGCATGGCGAGCTCGACCTCAATGCCCAGCGCGCCGCTATCGACCCGCCGGCCAAGGGCCTGCGCAAGGTGGTGCTGGCCACCAACATCGCCGAAACCAGCCTGACCATCGATGGCGTGCGCGTGGTGATCGACGCAGGGCTGGCCCGGGTGCCGCGCTTCGACCCCGGCAGCGGCATGACCCGCCTGGACACCCAGCGCATTTCCCGCGCCAGTGCCACCCAGCGCGCCGGGCGTGCCGGCCGTCTGGAGCCCGGCGTGTGCTACCGCCTTTGGTCCGAGGCCCAGCATGACCAGTTGGCCGCCCATGGCAGTGCCGAGATCCTCCAGGCCGACCTGGCCGGGCTGGCCCTGCAACTGACCCGCTGGGGTGTAACCCCCGAGCAGTTGCGTTGGCTCGACCAGCCGCCTGCGGCAGCGTTCGCTCAGGCGCAGGACCTGTTGGCGCGACTCAGCGCCTTCAAGCCGGGCAGCCGCGACAACCTCAGCGAGCATGGCCAGGCCATGGCCGAACTGCCGGCTCACCCACGCATCGCGCACTTGTTGCTGCGCGGTCAGGACCTGGGCCTGGCACAGATGGCATGCGATGTGGCTGCACTGCTGGGGGAGCGGGACATTCAGCGCGGCGGTGGTGCCGACTTGCACAGCCGACTTGCGCTGGTCAGCGGTGAGAGCAAGGCTGCGCGTGGCGGCCAGGGTGGGGTGCAGCGTGCTCGCCAGCTGGCCCGGCAATACCGTGGCCTGTTGCGTGGCAAGGTTGGTGCGCCGGTCGCCGACCCGGACCACCCTCGCTGGTTGGGCGCCCTGCTGGCGCTGGCCTACCCTGACCGGGTCGCCCAGCAGCGCCGGGCGGGTGGGGCTGAGTATCGGCTCGCCAACGGCCGTGCGGCCCTGTTTGGCGAAGTCGATGCCTTGATGAAGTCCCCATGGCTGGTGATCGCCGACCTGGGTAGCCGCCAGGGGCAGCGTGAGGAGCGGATCTATCTGGCAGCCGAATTCGATCCGGCGTTGCTCGAGGGTGTACTGGCCGAGCAGGTCGAGCGGTTCGATATCCTCGATTGGGACGAGCGCGAGCAGGTGTTGCGCGCCGAGCGCCAGGTGAAGGTTGGCGAACTGGTCCTCAGCCGCGAGCCGCTGCCCGGGCTGGATGACGAAGCCAGGGCCCGAGCGCTGCTTGGCCTGGTCCGGCGCAAAGGTTTGAACCTGCTGACCTGGACGCCCGAGCTGCGGCAATGGCAGGCACGCGTGGCACTGCTGCGTCAGCTCGACCTGGAGAAGGATGGCCACAGTGAATGGCCTGACCTGGGGGACGAGGCCCTGCTGGCCAGCCTGGAAGACTGGCTACAGCCTTACCTGAGCAAAGTATCGCGTCTCAGCCACTTTGCCGCGCTGGACTTGCCGTCGATGCTGCGCAATCTGCTGCCCTGGCCGCTGCCGCAACGCCTGGAAGAACAGGCCCCGGCGCATTTGGCCGTGCCGTCCGGCTCGAACATCCGCCTGGATTACAGCGAAACCCCGCCGATTCTCGCCGTGCGTCTGCAAGAACTGTTCGGCCTTGCCGACACCCCGCGCATCGCCAATGGCCGGCAGCAGGTCAAGCTGCACCTGCTGTCACCGGCGCGTCGGCCGGTGCAGGTGACCCAGGACCTGGCCAGTTTCTGGCGCACGACCTATGCCGAGGTGAAGAAAGACCTGAAAGGGCGATATCCGAAGCACTACTGGCCGGACGACCCTCTGGTGGCCGAGGCTACCGCCAGGGCCAAGCCGAGAGGGAGCTGATGCACACCACCGAGTACGGCAGGCCGAAAAATCATGCTCTGGCCACGACGTGGCAGTGGTCGTGCCATTTATCGTATTGCCCCCGTCAGTGAAGCTCGATCTGCCTGCCTCAACAGGAACGTGATCACTTCGCCTTCCTCGACGTTGAGCCAGGCTACCCACTCCCCACTCCTGTGCGGCGTATCCGTGAGGGCGCCGACCCTGTAGCCCCGCTGGTCGCGCAGATGGCAGACAAGGCCTTCATCTGTCAGCGCCAGCGGCTCGATTTTCCAGTATTCGCCAACCTCTGCATGCCAGTAGAAGCCCAGATAGCCATTGCGGCTGAATCCTAGCTTCTTGGTCTCCGGGCGCCCTGGCATGCTGATGCGGTAGTGCAGGCGATCGTTGGTCCGCGAGTGGTAATGAAAGTCCATCACCGGCGAGTCCTGCCTACCTCCCGCCTGCAACCAGTCATCCTCGGGGGTAATGCCCCAGCCGAATTTGTCTGTACTGCGGCTGAGGCGCAGCGGGATGTCTCGGTCGACGGCGCGCATGTACAGTTGGCCGCGAAATGACCGGGCGTACCCTGCCTTGATGGTTTCGTTCATGGTGCACTCCTTGAATGGCGTTGAGGGTGTGCACTCTGGCGCCAAGGCTGGGCAGCCGGCAGATCGAAAACATTCCCCGGTGGCCTCAGGTGCTGGCTTCACCTTCCAGCAACATGAACAGGCGATACAGCACCACGGTGCTGAACAACTGCAGGAAGCCGCTGAGGCTGTCCATGGCCAGTTCCATCCCTGGTGATGGCTCGGGGAAGGCCATCAACAGCAGCCCGTCGATCAGCCAGATCGGCGCCAGCACGCCTAAAACGCAGATCATGATGCGCATGAAGTGCCCGGTGGTCATGCTCGCGCTTTCGCGCATCGCCTGCACCACCGGCCGGCCGCGCAGTACCAGCAGGTACTCGGCGAACACCAGGTTGATCATGATCCACACCCCCGGGAAGATGAACAGCGCAAGGCCGGCCATGATCAGCAGCGAGCTGATCAGGATCAGCAGGGCCAGTTGTGGCCACAACTGCAGGGCGCGGGCGAACAGGTCGCGCTTGGCGATTTCCTGGCCGTTGCTGCGCGTGTCCAGGTACAGGATCAGGGCTGCGCTGTACAACGGGTAGAACAACAGGCTGACCAGCATGCCGTAGGCCGGTGATGCCTGGTCGCCCAGCTGTCGGTCCAGCAACTGGGTGAGCAGGGCTTCCACGACCACCAGCGGCAGGCACAGCTGGAGGATGTTTGGCAGGTGACGGCGGAAGAAGTACAGGGAGTCGCGCAGAACGCTCAGCGGATTCATCAGTCAACATCGCATGGCAGTAAAAACAGGGGCCTAACTTTAGCCCAAAGCAGGCCTGGGGCTGTCACTTGCTGAAAAAAGTTTCACCGCAGCAGTGATTGAATCCCGCGCCTGTACGCCCCATCTTTGACGCTGTCCGTTGTCCCGCTACCCCACGAGGTCGCCCCATGAACACTGAAGAACAAACCCTGATCGACGGCCTGTTCGGCCGTCTCAAGCAAGCCGAAGACCCGAGCCAGCCGCGTGACGCGCAAGCCCAGGCGTGTATCGAGCAGCACGTGCGTCAGCAACCGGCGGCGCCTTACTACATGACCCAGGCGATTCTGGTGCAGGAGGCCGCGATCAAGCGCCTCGACGAACAGAACAAGCAGCTGCAAGCCGAGCTGCAACAGGCACGTGCCCAGGCTCAGGTGGCACAAGCCGCCAGCAGTGCGCCGAGCAATGGCGGGGGTGGCTTCTTGTCCGGCATCTTTGGTTCGGGTGGGCGCAACGCGGCCCCGGCGGTGCAGCCACAGCGTCCTTCGGCGCCCCCAGTAGCGTCCGGTGGTGGCTGGCGCGAGCCGTCGGCACCTGGTTTCGCCCGGCCTCAGGCGCCGCAGCCTGGCTATGGCGCCGCGCCTGCGCGCAGTGGGGCCAGCAGCTTCCTTGGCGGGGCCATGCAGACTGCCGCCGGCGTGGCAGGTGGTGTGTTGCTGGCGCAGGGTATCAGCAGCCTGTTCAACCACAACTCGCAACCGGAGGAAGTGGTCGAGGTCATCAAGGAAGAGCCGGTACCAGCCAGTGACAGTGGCGGCTGGAACGATCAGGGCGGGCAGCAGCAGGTGGCTGACAACGGTGGCTGGGGCAGTGACCAGGGCGGTTACGCCGACAGTGATTACGGCAGCGATGATGGCGGGTTCTTCTCGGACGACGACTCGTTCGTCTGACAGGTCTGGCATACTGCTGGCATTTCCGGGGGCGCTTTGCGCCCCTTCGCGGGCACGCCCGCTCCCACAGATGTACGCGCGACACCTGTGGGAGCGGGCGTGCCCGCGAAGGGCTGCGCAGCAGCCCCCCCCAGCACTCCAGGCCAAATGAGGTTCCCAGGTGAAAAAGATCGCGCTGTTCGCCGATGTGCAGAACCTCTACTACACCGTACGCCAGGCCCACGGCTGCCACTTCAACTACACCGCCCTGTGGGCTGACGTCAGCCGCGAAGGCCAGATCGTCGAGGCCGTGGCCTATGCCATCGACCGTGGCGACAGCAAACAGCAGCAGTTCCAGCAGATCTTGCGCAACCTCGGTTTCGATGTGCGCCTCAAACCGTTCATCCAGCGCAGCGATGGCTCGGCCAAAGGCGACTGGGATGTGGGCATTACCCTGGATGTGATCGACGCGGCCAGCCGGGTCGACCAGGTGGTGCTGGCCTCCGGCGACGGTGACTTCGACCTGCTGCTGGAGCGGGTAATCCAGCGCCATGGCACCGAAGCGGTGGTGTATGGCGTGCCGGGGCTGACGGCGTTGTCACTGATCCGTGCTGCCACCCGCTACGTGCCCATCGAAGGCGCGCTGTTGCTCAAACACTAAGGTCTTTTCATGGAACGTATCGCTGTCATCGACTTTGAAACCACCGGCATTTCCCCCGGTACCGGCTGCCGTGCCACCGAGGTGGCGGTGGTAATGCTCGAGGGTGGGCGCATTGTCGAGCGCTACCAGAGCCTGATGAACGCCGGTGTGCCGGTGCCGGCCTTCGTCGCAGGGCTGACCGGCATCACCACCGCCATGCTGCGTGGTGCGCCGCCGGTGGACAAAGTGATGAACGAGGTGGCCGAGTTCGTCGGTAGCACCCCATTGTTGGCGCACAACGCTGCTTTCGACCAGAAGTTCTGGGACTATGAGCTGGGCCGTATTGGCCGCAACCGCAGCCAGCCCTTCGCGTGTTCCCTGTTGCTGTCACGGCGCCTGCTGCCCACCGCGCCCAACCACAAGCTGGGCACTTTGACACGCTGGGCTGGGTTACCTGACACGGGCACCGCGCACCGGGCCATGGCCGATGCCGAAATGGCCGCCAACCTGCTGCAGCATCTGGCGGGTGTGTTGCACCAGGACCACGGGGTTCAGCAACTGTCGCACGAGCTGCTTTGCCGGCTGCAGAAAACCCCGGCTGCGAAGGTGCGCGAAGCGCTGGCCAAGTATCGTCAGGGCTAGCAGGTGATCGTCTGGGGTGTCGCCTGCGCCGCACGCACCAGAATTGTGCCGCTCATTTGCACCCGTTCTGTAACGTACCTTCACTCAGGCAGGCCGTTAAACTGAGCCACCCGTAAATGGATTTCGAGTTTTCCCCATGCCTGCCTCCCGTCGTTTCCCGCTGTTGCTGATTGGCGCCTTCCTGGCCCTTTATCTGGTCTGGGGTTCCACTTACCTGTTCATTCGCATCGGCGTCGAGAGCTGGCCTCCGATGCTCATGGCCGGGGTGCGCTTCCTGATCGCCGGGGGGCTGCTATACGGCTTCCTGCGTTGGCGCGGCGTGCCGGCACCTACCTGGCCGCAATGGCGGGCGGCAGGGGCGATCGGTTTCTTGCTGCTCAGTTGTGGCAACGGCGGGGTGACCGTGGCCGAGCATGCGGGTGTGGCTTCGGGCGTGGCGGCTTTGGCAGTGGCGACGGTGCCGCTGTTCACCTTGCTGTTCGGCCTGTTGTTCGGGCACCGCAATTCCAAGCTGGAATGGGCGGGGATCGCCCTTGGGCTGGTGGGCATCGGCCTGCTGAACCTGGGTTCCAACCTGCAGGCAAGCCCGATAGGTGCGGCGCTGATCATCTTCGCGGCGGCGTCCTGGGCATTCGGCTCGGTGTGGAGCAAGACCTTGCCGCTGCCCCAGGGGCCGATGGCCAGCGCAGCGGAAATGCTGGTCGGGGGTGCGGTGCTGTTGCTGGGCAGTGTGCTGTCGGGCGAACGCATGACACAGCTGCCGACCGCTGCTGGCTGGGGGGCGTTGGCCTACCTGGTGTTCTTCGGTTCGATCCTGGCGTTCAGTGCCTACATGTACCTGCTCAAGCACGTGCGCCCGGCAGCGGCCACCAGCTACGCCTACGTCAACCCGGCGGTGGCGGTGCTGCTGGGTATCGTCTTTGCCGGTGAGCAGATTGGCGCTGAAGAGTGCGTGGCGATGGCAGTGATCATCGGCGCGGTGGTGCTGATCGGCCTGCCACAGTGGCGCAAGGCGCCCGTAACTGTGCCACCGTTGAAAGGTGAAATCTGCAAGTAGGCAGGGGCGATGCGGTAAACTTGCCGCCTTCGCTGAACCCCCTGACGGTATTGCCATGAATTTCGCCAAACTCGGCCTGATCGAACCGCTGCTGCGCACGCTGCAGCAACTGGACTACACCACCCCGACCCCAGTGCAGGCCAAAGCCATCCCCGCCGTGCTGGCCGGCCGCGACCTGATGGCCGCAGCCCAGACCGGTACCGGCAAGACCGCAGGCTTCGCCCTGCCTGTGCTGCAGCGCCTGGCGCTGGAGGGCGAGAAGGTGGCCAGTAATTCGATCCGCGCCTTGGTGCTGGTACCCACCCGCGAGCTGGCCGAGCAGGTGCACAACAACGTGCGCGAATACGCCGAGAACCTGCCACTGAGTACTTACGCGGTGTATGGCGGGGTCAGTATCAACCCGCAGATGATGCGCCTGCGTCGTGGTGTCGACCTGCTGGTGGCTACACCTGGCCGCTTGCTCGACCTGTTCCGGCAGAACGCCGTGAAGTTCAACCAGGTGCAGACCCTGGTGCTGGATGAAGCCGACCGCATGCTTGACCTGGGCTTTGCCGAAGAGCTGCAGTCGGTGTATGCGGCACTGCCGCGCAAGCGCCAGACGCTGCTGTTTTCCGCCACTTTCTCTGATCAGATTCGCATGCTGGCGGGGCTTGCGCTGAATGACCCGCTCAGTATCGAAGTGAGCCCGCGCAACGCCACGGCCACCAGCGTCAAGCAGTGGCTGGTGCCTGTGGACAAGAAGCGCAAGGCCGACCTGTTCTGCCACCTGCTGCGCAAACAGCGCTGGAAGCAGGTGCTGGTGTTCGCCAAGACCCGTAATGGCGTCGATCAACTGGTGGAGCGCTTGCTGGCCGAAGGCGTGAATGCCGACGGCATCCACGGTGATCGCCCACAGGCGACCCGGCAGCGTGCGCTGGACAGCTTCAAGGCCCGTGAGGTGCAAGTGCTGGTGGCGACCGATGTGGCGGCCCGTGGCCTGGATATCGATGACTTGCCGCTGGTCGTCAACCTCGACCTGCCGATCGTTGCCGAAGACTACGTGCACCGCATCGGGCGTACCGGGCGGGCGGGCAACAAGGGCGAGGCGATTTCGCTGGTGTGTGCGGATGAAGTGCAACTGCTGGCGGCTATCGAGGTGCTGACCCGGCAGACCCTGCCGCGTCATGAAGAGCCGGATTTCATCCCCGAGCACCGGGTGCCGATGACCGATGCCAGCGGGCAGGTTATCAAGAAACCGAAGAAGCCCAAGAAGCCGAAAGAAAACAGCGCCAAGCGCGGGCTGGGGCGCTGGATGGACAGCACTGAAACCGGCAGCGCGGAACCGGCGGTGAAGGCTGTTCGCAAGGTGCCGAGCTTCAATGGTGGGCCGCGCAAGCGTAAGCCTTGAGGTTTTGGGGCCGCTTTGCGGCCCTTTCGCGACGCCAGGCCGCTCCCACAAGGACTGCGCCAGGCTTTAGATGTGTACGGCGACCTTCAGGGCTTCCAGCGCCGGCTCGACCTTGATGCCCAGCGCTGCACCCAGCTCCATTACCCAGGGTTGATGGGCGGGTTTGCGGTGATGATGTTTCTCGACACTGCACTGGGCTGAGGCTGAACACCGGCCTGTGGGAGCGGCCTTGTGTCGCGAAAGGGCCGCGAAGCGGCCCCGGCATTATTTGCATCGACGCTGAAACCCCCGGGGCTGCTGTGCAGTCCTTTCGCGACGCAAGGCCGCTCCCACACGGATCGCGCCAGCTTTCAGAAATTGAGCAAGACAGTTGCTCCCACATGGGCTGCGCAATCTGGATTGATGCAGTACTTGTGGAAGCAGCCCCGGCAAGCTGTCAGGAAGCCCGCACCCAATCCGCCGCTGCCCGCCCGGCGCGCAAGCCACTGGCAAAGCACGCCGTGAGCAGATACCCCCCGGTTGGCGCCTCCCAGTCCAGCATCTCGCCGGCACAGAATACCCCCGGCATGCCCTTTACCATCAATCCCTCATCCAGCCCCTCGAAGCGGACCCCGCCGGCACTGCTGATCGCCTCATCCAGCGGCCGCGTGCGTATCAGGGTGATGGGCAATGCCTTGATGGCTCGAGCCAAGGCATCAACGTCGGCAAAGGTCGCCGGATCAGTCAGCTCGCGCAGCAGTGCGGCCTTGACCCCATCAATTCCCAGCTGGCTGTGCAGGTGCTTGGCCATGGAGCGTGAACCGCGTGGTTTGGCCAGTGCCTGGGTAATCTTGTCCACAGGCTTGTCCGGCAGCAGGTCGAGCAACAACACCCCATGGCCTTCACGGTGGATGGCCTCGCGTACCGGTGCCGACCAGGCATACACCAGGCTGCCTTCCACACCTTGAGCGGTGAGGATGAACTCGCCCTTGCGCGGTGTGCTGCCCGGGACACTGAGGGCGATGTTCTTCAGCGGTGCGCCCGCGAACTTGTCCTTGAGCAGCGCGCTCCAGCCCTCTACTTCAAAACCGCAGTTGCTCGGCTGCAAAGGCGAGATATCCACAGCCCGTTCTGCCAGCAGCGGTTGCCAGCTGCCGTCAGAACCCAAGCGTGCCCAGCTGGCGCCACCCAGCGCCAGCACCACGACCGAGGCTTTCACCTGCCGTTCGCCCTGTGGATAAGCAATTCGCAAGCTGCCATCGGTGTTCCAGCCCAACCAGCGATGGCGGGTGTGGATAACTACCCCGCTGTCGCGCAGGCGCTTGAGCCAGGCACGCAGCAACGGTGCGGCTTTCATGTCGGTGGGGAACACCCGGCCCGAGGTGCCGACGAAGGTTTCGATGCCCAAAGCATGAATCCACTGGCGCAACGCGTCAGCATCGAAGTCGCGTAGCAGGGCCTCGATTTCGCCCTGGCGTTCGGCATAGCGGGCCACGAACGCCGGGTAGGGCTCGGAATGGGTGATGTTCATGCCGCCGACACCCGCCAGCAGGAACTTGCGCCCAACCGAAGGCATGGCATCGAACACCTCGACCGCCAGGCCTGCGTTGGCCAGTGCTTCGGCAGCCATCAGGCCGGCGGGGCCGCCACCGATGACGACAGCGGGAGGAGGGGATGCGGGGTTCAGATCGGGCATGGTGGGCAGCAGGCTGTGGAAAAGAGGCGCATTCTACCGCAGCGCTGCCCACGGAAGCACTGGTCAAAAAATAGCCAGCGTCACGCAGGCCTTGCCAGCAAAGGGCTACAGCGCCTTTCGCGCAGGTTATCCACAAGCGGTTCCACAGTCATTGTGAACAACCCATGACACGTGCCGCGCTGTGGTGAAGGATGCCGTGGCGTTTGGCCAGGGCTGTGCGGTCCTTGCTGTAGCCTCCACCGATCACGCCCACCACCGGGATATCGCGGCCCAGGCAATGGCGCAGCACGGCTTCGTCACGGGCGGCAACGCCTGCGTCGGTCAGTTGCAGGTAGCCCAGGGCGTCGTCCTTGTGCACATCGACACCGGCGTCATACAACACTAGGTCGGGTTGATAAAGCGGCAGCAGGTAGTTGAGGGCGTCGTCCACCACCTTCAGGTAGGCCGCGTCGCCCATGCCTCGGGGCAGAGGGATGTCCCAGTCGCTTTGTGCCTTGCGGGCGGGGAAGTTCTGTTCGCAGTGCAGCGACACGGTGATGGCCTCAGGCGTGTCGTGCAGGATGCGCGCGGTGCCGTCACCCTGGTGCACGTCGCAATCGAAGATCAGCACCCGGTGTACCCGGCCTGCTTCCAGCAGGTAGCGGCTGATGACCGCCAGGTCGTTGAAAATGCAGAAGCCGGCGGGGTGGTCGTAATGAGCGTGGTGGGTGCCACCGGCGAGGTGGCAGGCGATGCCGTGCTGCAGCGCCATCTCGGCAGTCAGCAGTGAGCCGCCGACGGCGCGCACGGTACGCCGGGCCAGGGCCTCGCTCCAGGGCAGGCCGAGGCGGCGCTGGTCCTCGCGCGACAGCTCGCCGTTCATGTAGCGCTCGATGTAGCTGCGGTCATGGGCCAGGGCGAGGATGTCGTTGGGGCAGATGTCCGGGCGCAGCAGGGCCTGGTCGGTGGTCAGCCCGCTGCCGACCAGGTGGTCGTGCAGCAGTCGGAACTTGTCCATTGGGAAGCGGTGTTCGGCGGGGAACTCCGGGCTGTAATCTTCGTGGTAGATCAGCGGCAACGGCATGGTTGAGGTCGTAATCAGGGCTAGTGCTGATCTTGCCATGACGGGTGACTGTAATGGGAGTACCTGTTTCTTGCGCCGGTACCGGCCCTTTGTGGGAGCGGCCTTGTGTCGCGATTGGGCTGCACAGCAGCCCCAAAATTTCAGCGCAGATGCACACATTGCTGGGGCTGCTGCGCAGCCCAATCGCGACACAAGGCCGCTCCCACAGAGATGGCCGCTATTTTCCTGTGCTGGCCAATACGCGTTGCCAGTCCGGTTCGTTCAGGCGCCCCAGGATGCGTGCCTTGCCATTGCCATCCACCGATACGAACAGGGCGCTGGCATAGTTACTTTGACGTTCGCCGCCGGCAACGTGCTGCTGGCGGGCAAAGTGGTCGATGCAGCCGTTGTGAGTCACCAGCACCAGGTTGTGGCCCGCGCGTTTGTGTGCAAGCGCTTCGTTGGCGAACTGGCTGTCGCAGCTTTCCAGCCAGTCTTCGCTGGCCACCGCCTGGCCGAGGATGAAGTGCGCGGTTTGCCGGGTGCGCCGTTTCGGGCTGGTGAGCAAGTCGGCGTTGTTCAGGCCCAGCCGGTGCAGCCCCTGGCCAACGCGGGCGGCAGCCTGGCTACCGCTCAGGGTGATCCCCGTGGGGTCGTCCAGGCAGGGGCCGGGGGCGCTGTCGCAGCGTTCGGCGTGGCGGATCATCACGATCACCGCACCTTCGGCCCAGTCCTGCAGCAGGCCGCTGTCACTCAGTTGTTGCTCGTTGCCAAGGTCCACGATATGCGTCCTCGTCGCCAGCCAGGTGGTCAACGCCGCCACGACCATGCACAGGCCCAGGGCGGCTCCGAGGGCTTTGCGGGTCAGGCGTCGCTTGCGCCGGGCGTGAATGGCAGAGTGCCCCAGAGTATTGCTCAATTGCATGCGTGGCTCCGTTGGCATGGCCGTGCTTGGCGCGGCAGGGATGGCGGCATCCTGCCAAGTGGCCTGTCGGGGGCCGGTGAAGGGCGTGTGAAAATTGCATTCGGCTACTACCGGCTGGGTGAAACCCGCGCCCGCGCCTACGCTGTAAACTGCAACACGGCAAAACCGGAGCAGGCCCGATGACCCCTATTCTTGAACTGGAAAGCGCACGGTTGGTGCTGCGCCAATGGCATGACGACGACCTGCGCGAGTTCGCCGCGCTGTGCGCCGACCCGCAGGTAATGCGTTACTTTCCGGCGCCGTTGACGCGTCTTGAGGCCGCTGCGTTGATCGGCCGGGTGCGTGGGCACTTCAATGAATACGGTTTTGGTTTGTGGGCCCTGGAGCGCAAGGACAGCGGCGCGTTCATCGGCATGACTGGCTTGCTGCACGTGGGCTTTGACGCCGATTTCACCCCCGCCGTAGAGATTGGCTGGCGCCTGGCCCGCCGCCACTGGGGCCTTGGCTTTGCCAGCGAAGCGGCGTGGACCTGCCTGCGTTGTGCTTTTGCCCAATTGCGCCTGGAGGAGGTCGTGTCGTTCACTAGCGAATGCAACCTGCCGTCGCAGAAGGTCATGCAGGCCATCGGCATGCAGCAGGACCCACACGGCAGTTTCGAGCACCCCCGCCTGCCCATTGGCCACCCACTGCGCCCGCATGTGCTGTACCGCATTGACCGCGCGCACTGGGAGCGCACCCTGCGCGCCTGAATGCACGGCCATGCCCGGCGCGAATGACAAACGCTGTATCATTTGCCCATCTTGGAAGGCGCTTGCCCGTAACACGTTCAGCGCCTGTGAAATCGAGCGCCGCTCGGGCGGCGCATCGCGAGCTAGGCTCGCTCCTACGGAGATCCCCCGATGAGTCATGTGTTGGACGACCTGGTCGACCTGTTGAGCCTCGAATCCATCGAGGAGAACCTGTTCCGTGGACGTAGCCAGGACCTGGGCTTCCGCCAGCTTTACGGTGGGCAGGTGCTGGGCCAGTCGTTGTCGGCTGCCAGTCAGACCGTCGAGGACGCGCGCCATGTGCATTCGTTGCACGGTTACTTCCTGCGCCCGGGCGATGCCAGCCTTCCAGTGGTGTACTCGGTGGACCGGGTGCGCGATGGCGGCAGCTTCAGTACACGGCGGGTGACGGCGATCCAGAAGGGCCAGACCATCTTCACCTGCAGCGCGTCGTTCCAGTACGACGAGGAAGGCTTCGAGCACCAGGCGCAGATGCCTGACGTGGTCGGCCCGGAAAACCTGCCTACCGAGGTGGAACTGGCCCGTGCCATGGCTGACCAGTTGCCTGAGCGCATCCGCGACAAGGTGCTGTGCGCCAAGCCGATCGAGATCCGCCCGGTCACCGAGCGCGACCCGTTCAACCCCAAGCCGGGCGACCCGGTGAAATACGCCTGGTTCCGCGCCGACGGCAACCTGCCTGACGTGCCTGCCCTGCACAAGTACATGCTGGCCTACGCCTCGGACTTCGGCCTGCTGACCACGGCGTTGCTGCCCCATGGCAAATCGGTATGGCAGCGCGACATGCAGATCGCCAGCCTCGACCATTCGCTGTGGTTTCACGGCAACCTGCGCGCCGACGAGTGGCTACTGTACGCCACCGATAGCCCCTGGGCCGGCAATTCCCGTGGTTTCTGCCGCGGCAGCATTTTCAACCAGGCCGGGCAATTGGTGGCATCGTCGAGCCAGGAAGGCCTGATTCGCCATCGCAAGGACTGGGCATGAGCCTGGGCGAGGTGCGCAACTGGGTGTTCGACATGGACGGCACCCTGACCGTGGCCGTGCACGACTTCGCCGCCATTCGGGTGGCGCTGGACATCCCGGCCGAGCACGACATCCTCACCCACCTGGCGGCCTTGCCGGCGGCGGAAGCGGCGGCCAAGCATGCCTGGTTGCTGGAACACGAAAGGGACCTGGCAACGGCCTCCACGGCGGCCACCGGGGCGGTGGAACTGGTGCGCGAGTTGGCCGAGCGCGGGTGCCGGCTGGGTATTCTGACCCGCAATGCGCGTGAGCTTGCGCATGTAACGCTGGAGGCCATCGGCCTGGCGGACTGCTTCCCGGTGGAACATATTCTTGGGCGTGACGAGGCTGCGCCCAAGCCGAGCCCGGATGGGCTGCTGAAGATTGCCAGCGCCTGGGGCGTGACACCGAGCGAACTGGTGATGGTGGGGGATTACCGCTTTGACTTGGACTGTGGGCGGGCTGCAGGAGCACGCACGGTGCTGGTGAACCTGCCGGACAACCCCTGGCCAGAGCTGGTGGATTGGCATGCGGCGGATTGCCGGGCGTTGAAGGTGATGCTGGGCTGATGCGTGTGTTGGCCATGCGGGCCTCTTCGCGGGCACGCCCGCTCCCACAGGTATTGCGCACGTCTCGGGGCCTGTGGTGCCCCTGTGGGGGCGGGCGTGCCCGCGAAAGGGCCGGATCTGTCTATGCTGAACCCCATTCTTTGCTCTGATACGGAGACCCACCCATGAGCAGCAAGGCCATCTACGTACAACCCGGCGGCGGCTACGACAAAGTCGAGGTCGGCACCTGCGAGGCCCAGGCCCCCCAGGCCGACGAGATTACCGTGCGCCTGCACGCCAGTTCCCTCAACTACCACGATTTCGCCGTGGTCAGCGGCATGTGGGGCCCGAGCGAGCGACGCATCCCCATGGCCGATGGCGCCGGCGAGGTGGTTGCGGTGGGGGCTGGCGTCACTGAGTTCCAGGTCGGCGACAACGTGGTCAGCACCTTCTTCCCCGACTGGCTCGATGGCCAGGCCAATGTCGAGGGCTTTGCCCGGGTGCCCGGCGACGGCATCGATGGCTACGCCCGTGAGCAGGTGACTGCCCGCGCCAGCGCCTTCACCTTGGCACCCCAGGGTTTCAGCCATGCCGAGGCTGCCACCCTGACCACCGCCGGCCTTACCGCCTGGCGCGCGCTGATGAGCGATGATCACCTCAAACCCGGCGACACGGTGCTGGTGCAGGGGACCGGCGGTGTGTCGATTTTCGCCCTGCAGTTCGCCAAGCTGGCGGGTGCGACCGTGATCGCCACCTCGTCCAGCGATGCCAAGCTGGAGCGCCTGAAGGCTCTGGGTGCCGACCACCTGATCAACTACAGGAGCACCCCGGCCTGGGGTGAGAAGGTGCGCGAGCTGACTGGCAACCGCGGTGTCGATCATGTGATTGAAGTGGGCGGCCCGGCGACGCTGGAGCAGTCGATGATTGCCGCGCGCATTGGCGGGCATGTTTCGCTGATCGGCATCCTTACCGGGGTGGCCGGGCAGTTGCCGCTGGTGCAGGCGCTGGTGCGGCAGATTCGGCTGCAAGGGGTGCTGGTTGGCAGCCGAGCGCAGCAGCAGGCGATGGTGCGGGCGATCGACGCCAACGGCCTGCGGCCGGTGGTGGACAAGCATTTCGAACTGGAGCAGATCGTCGAGGCGTTCCGTTACCAGGAAAGCAACCGGCACTTCGGCAAGATCTGCCTGACCTGGTGAAGTGAGGGCAGGGTAGCTGGATGTAACGGCCACCCTGCATGCCATTATCCTCGTCTTGCACTGCCTGACAGTCAGTCCGGCAATAGCCGGTCGCGGCTGTTGGACAGGTGCAGGCACACCGCCGCCCGCGCCGCATCCGGGTCTTGTCGGCGGATGGCATTGAGGATCGCCTCATGCTCCAGGTTGGCCAGGTACGCTTGCCGCGCCAGCTTGGCCCCCGCGCGCTCGGCCTTGGCCATGCGGTTGCGCGGGATCAGACCATTGCCCAGTTGCAGCAGCATCTCGGTGAAATACAGATTGCCGGTGGCCTCGGCAATCAGCAGGTGAAAGCGCCGGTCGGCTTCGATGCAGCTGTCGCCAGCAGCGGCCAGGTCCTGATAGTCATCCAGTGCCTGGCGCATGCGCGCCAGTTGCCCCTCGTCACGACGCAGCGCGGCCAGTGCGGCAGCCTGGCCCTCAAGGCCAATACGCAGCTCCAGCAGATCGCGCACATTCGCCGCGCTCTCCGCCGCAACGCGCAGGCCGGCCTGGGCCTGGCGCTCCATCACGAAAGTACCGATCCCGTGGCGCGGCTCCACCAGCCCCGAGGCTTGCAGCTTCGACAAGGCTTCGCGAACCACCGTGCGGCTGACCCCGTGCTCGCGCACCAGGGTGTTTTCCGAAGGCAGTTTGTCGCCTGGTTTGAAGGTGCCCAGCAGAATTTGCTGGGTCAGGCTGGAAACCAGGTCATGGGCACGGCTATGGCCGCGTTTGCGCGCGTGTTCGGGTTCCATGAGTGATTCGCTTCTTGATTACTTGTACGACAAGTTAATCGATAGAAAAATTTTTTGCCGATTTTTCGCGCATCCAATTCAGCATGTAATTGATCTGTTTCTGCACGTTCGGATCAAATTAGCATTGTGACAGCTTGTATATTGCTATTTTGCCGACGTTAATGATCTTGTCGTACAACTTCGCTGCGCATAAGCTCCTCCCCACTGCCATGTCAGACAACCCGACCCGCACAAAAACAATTAGTGGGAGATCCGCAAGTGAACGACACCCTCGCTCCGTCTGCCCGGCATGAAGGCGACGCGTTGGCCAGTGCCGTGGCCAAGGTCAAGCGCCACGTCCTGCCGCTGTTCGTCATCATGTTCATCGTCAACTACCTCGACCGCGTCAACATTGGCTTCGTCCGCCCGCACCTGGAAAGCGACCTGGGCATCAGCGCTGCGGCCTTTGGCTTTGGTGCCGGGCTGTTCTTCATCGGTTACGCGCTGTTCGAAGTACCTTCGAACATGCTGCTGCAAAAGGTCGGCGCCCGGCTGTGGCTGACCCGTATCATGTTCACCTGGGGGCTGGTGGCCACGGCCATGGCCTTCGTGCAGAACGAAACCCAGTTCTACGTGTTGCGTTTTCTGCTCGGGGTGGCCGAAGCCGGCTTCTTTCCTGGCGTGATCTACTACTTCACCCGTTGGCTGCCGGCGGCCGAGCGCGGCAAGGCCATTGCTATCTTCCTCAGCGGTTCTGCACTGGCATCGCTGATTTCCGGGCCGCTGGCCGGGGCGTTGATGCAGATCCAGGGCCTGGGCCTGCATGGCTGGCAGTGGATGCTGTTCATTGAAGGCATGGCCTCGGTGGCGCTGTGCTTCTTTGTGTTCTTCTGGCTGGACTCGAAGCCGCAGGACGCCAAATGGCTGAGCAAGGCCGAGCAGGACGCGCTGGTCGCCACCATCGACCGCGAGCAGCAAGCGCGTGAGGCCATCGGCGCGGTCAGGCCGTCGGCCTGGCGCCTGCTCAAGGACCGCCAGATCGTGCTGTTCTGCCTGATCTACTTCTGTATTCAGCTGACCATCTACGCTGCGACCTTCTGGCTGCCTAGCATCATCAAGCGTATGGGCGACCTCAGTGACATGCAGGTCGGTTTCTTCAACTCGATCCCTTGGCTGATATCGATCCTGGCCATGTACGCCTTCGCCGCCGGTTCCGCTCGCTGGAAGTTCCAGCAGGCCTGGGTGGCGGGCGCGCTGCTGGTCGCTGCCACGGGCATGTTCATGTCCACTACGGGTGGGCCAGTGTTCGCCTTCGTCGCCGTGTGCTTCGCCGCGATCGGCTTCAAGTCAGCGTCGTCACTGTTCTGGCCAATCCCCCAAGGCTACCTGGATGCCCGCATCGCTGCGGCGGTGATTGCCCTGATCAACTCGGTCGGCAACCTCGGCGGTTTCGTTGCCCCCACCACCTTCGGCTTGCTGGAGCAGCAGACTGGCTCGATCCAGGGCGGGCTGTACGGCCTGGCGGTGACCTCGGTGCTGGCGGCGATTGCCATCTTCTTCGTACGCATTCGCCCCAAGGGCGTCCCTTCCGATGACCTCAAGGCCCCTTCGGCCCTGGGCCAGACCCACTGATGACTGCGAGACAACCCTCATGAATATGCAGACCCTTCACACCAGCACCCCGGTGGTCACCGACCTGCGCGTGGTCCCCGTGGCCGGCCATGACAGCATGCTGCTCAACCTCAGTGGCGCCCATGGCCCGTACTTCACCCGCAACGTGGTGGTGCTGCGCGACAGCGCCGGCAATACCGGCCTGGGCGAAGTGCCCGGCGGCGAGAACATTCGCCAGACCCTGGAGGACGCCCGCAGCCTGGTGGTCGGCCAGCCGATCGGCCATTACCAGCGTGTGCTCAATGCCATGCGCCAGACCTTCGCCAACCGCGACTCGGCAGGCCGTGGCCTGCAGACCTTCGACCTGCGCATCACCGTGCATGCGGTGACGGCCATCGAGTCGGCGTTGCTCGACCTGCTTGGCCAGCACCTGAACGTGCCGATGGCGGCACTGCTGGGCGAGGGGCAGCAACGGGATGCGGTGAAGATGCTCGGCTACCTGTTCTACATCGGCGACCGCCAGCAGACCGACCTGGCTTATCGCAACGAAGCCGACAGCGATGACGACTGGTTCCGCCTGCGCCACGAAAAGGCCCTGACCCCGGAAGCAGTGGTGCGGCTGGCCGAGGCCGCCAAGGCGCGCTATGGCTTCAGCGACTTCAAGCTCAAGGGCGGTGTGCTGCGCGGTGAAGAAGAGATGGAGGCTGTGACAGCGCTGGCCGAACGCTTCCCCGAAGCGCGCATCACGCTCGACCCCAATGGCGCGTGGTCGCTGAAGGAGGCCATCGCCCTGTGCCGCGACAAGCACGATGTACTGGCCTACGCCGAAGACCCGTGCGGTGCCGAGAACGGTTACTCGGGCCGCGAGGTGATGGCCGAGTTCCGCCGCGCCACCGGCCTGCCTACCGCGACCAACATGATTGCCACCGACTGGCGACAGATGGGCCATGCCATTCAGTTGCAGTCGGTGGACATTCCGCTGGCCGATCCGCACTTCTGGACCTTGCAGGGTTCGGTAAGAGTGGCGCAGATGTGCAATGACTGGGGCCTGACGTGGGGATCGCACTCGAACAACCACTTCGACATTTCGCTGGCGATGTTCACCCAGGTGGCGGCTGCGGCGCCGGGCGAAATCACGGCGATCGATACGCACTGGATCTGGCAGGATGGCCAGCGCCTGACCCGTGAGCCCCTGCGCATTGTCGACGGGCATGTGCGGGTGCCGGCGCGGCCGGGGTTGGGCGTGGAACTGGATGAAGACCAGCTGGCCAAGGCCCATGAGTGTTACCGCAACATGGGGCTGGGTGCGCGGGATGACAGCGTGGCGATGCAGTTCCTGATCCCGGGTTGGCGCTTCGATAACAAACGGCCCTGCCTGGTGCGTTGAGGCTGCTGGCCTCTTCGCGGGCAAGCCCGCTCCTACATCAACCGGTGGTGTTGCCACGCCGTCGTAGGAGCGGGTTCACCCGCGAAAGGGCCGGACCTGCCGGCCAATCCCCCCATTCATTCACCACCGCACCCGCCACCGCATCCACCAATCGGTACCGTCGCCACGTACCATCGTAGGAGCGGGTTCACCCGCGAAAGGGCCGGCACAGACAACACACATTCATATGAAAAACAAAAGCTCCATTTGGGCCCATGGCGCGATCGGACATGCCATTCGCGACATTTGGCGTTGATGGAAATGCCCTGTCGTGATCGAACAGTTCCGGGGCGTTCTCGTGTAATTCCCCACAGCCATGCGGGGATTAAATGAAGCCCGCCCTGCACTGACACGTTGCTCTGTGAAGCGCTCCAAAGATCAACAACAGAGCGCGAGTAACGTGTCGACTTATTGATTTCAAAGGAGATATTTTTCGCCTACGCCTGCCCGTCCTTCCTTGTGTCAGCAAAAAGAGAACAACATCAATGAACACCGTGGGATCTGATGGCAACCTTGCACAAGGTTTCAAGCCACGTCACGTAACGATGCTGTCCATCGCCGGCATCATCGGCGCCGGACTTTTCGTAGGTTCTGGCCATGCCATCGCGGCAGCCGGGCCAGCAACCATAATTTCCTATTTCGTGGCCGGAACCTTGGTGGTACTGGTCATGCGCATGCTCGGCGAAATGGCCGTGGCACACCCCGACACCGGATCGTTTTCCACCTATGCCGACCAGGCCATTGGCCGCTGGGCCGGCTATACCATCGGCTGGTTGTACTGGTGGTTCTGGGTACTGGTCATTCCTATCGAAGCATTGGCCGCCGGGCATGTGCTGAACGCCTGGTTCCCGCAGGTGGACAGCTGGATCTTCGCCCTGGCTTCGGTGTTGCTGCTGGCCGGTACCAACCTGTTCAGCGTGGCCAAGTACGGCGAGTTCGAGTTCTGGTTCGCCATCCTCAAAGTCACCGCCATTCTGGGCTTCATCGGCCTGGGCTTTGCCGCGCTGATGGGCTGGCTGCCCAACCGCGAGGTCAGTGGCCTGAGCAGCTTGGTTGCCGAATACGGCGGCTTTGCACCGAATGGCTGGTCGGCAGTGGTGGGGGCGTTCATCACCGTGATGTTCAGCTTCATCGGCACCGAGGCGGTGACCATCGCCGCGTCCGAGTCCAGCGACCCGTCGCGCAACATTGCCAAGGCCACTCGCTCGGTGATCTGGCGTATCAGCACCTTCTACATCCTGTCGATCTTCGTGATCATTTCGGTGGTGCCGTGGAACGACCCGCAACTGGCAGTGGTGGGTTCGTACCAGCGTGCGCTGGAAATCATGAACATCCCCAACGCGGCATTCATGGTCGACCTGGTGGTTCTGGTAGCCGTTACCAGCTGCATGAACTCGTCGATCTACATCGCTTCGCGGATGATGTTCTCGCTGGCCAAGCGCGGTGACGCCCCGGCCTTCCTCAACAAGACCTCCAAGGTCGGCGTACCGCGTGCTGCAGTGTTCGGCAGCACCTTGATCGGTGCGGCCATCGCGGTCCTCAACTACTTCGCACCCAAGGGCGTGTTCGAGTTCCTGCTGGCCAGCTCCGGCGCCATCGCCCTGTTGGTGTACATGGTTATCGCCATCTCCCAGCTGCGCATGCGCCGCCGTCTGGAGCGCGAGAACACCGAACTGAAGTTCCGCATGTGGCTGTTCCCGTACCTGACCTGGGCGGTGATCATTTTCATTGCCGGGGCGCTGGCGGTGATGATGTACACGCCTGAGCATCGGGCGGAAGTGAGCTCGACATTGGGCCTGGCGATCGTGATTTCCTTCCTGGGGATCGTGACGGCGAGGGGCCATGCGCAACCGGTGGGCGCGCGATCGATGGGGTGATTCAGTTCACCTGGCTGTAAGGCAAAGGGCACCCGAGGATGGGTGCCCTTTGTTTTTCTGGGCCAGACGAAGGTTCAGCAGCAAGACATGGGGCGGTTCTTCTGGTGTGCTCCAGCAGACTTTTCAAGTAAGGAAACTGGCATGACCACGTGTAAACTCATCCTGCCCGTCCTGGCAGCCGTGGAGAGTTGTGATGCCGTACTTACCCACAGTTCGGCTGTCGACAGAGGCGCGTACCCGGCCAATATTGCGCCTGGTGACTTTATGCAGTATGTGGTGCGCTTCACCGTTTCGTCACTCTCGTGCAGGGATGCTTTGCACGGATACAAGAGCGCTTCGCGCTAAGAGAAAGGAGCTTTTTATGCACGACGAAGGCAGTTCAACTTTAGCGAATGGCGCAGCCGTCGAGTTGCCGCCTGGAGTGTTTCCACCGATGGCGGGCTACACCATCGGAGATCTTCTGGCGGTAGCCAATGCCCCTTTCGAGGCATTGCTGAATAATCACGATACCGACCCTGGGCTGATTCGTGAAACGGTTACTGCGCTGGCCCAGCACTTGTACGCGGCATTCGAAAGAGAGGACGCCCAGTACCAGATTGCCACGTGGTATCAAAAGCCGTACGACCAGCCTGGGAAGCGCCAGCGCAGTATTGAGACCATCGCAGAGCAGTTCGGCGTCATCACGCTGAAGGCAACGGCTGAATCATTGAAGGGATCACCGTTGCTCGGCCTGGGCAAGGGGTTCTATATGAGCCTTGTCGATGCCGCCGGGCAGGCCATAAAGACGCATATTCTGAAGTTGAATCAGGGCTGATGATCTGCCGATGTTCACCCTCGTAGTGGCCGTCACTACCACGCCCGCCCCTGACCTCACCGTTGCGCTCGCTGCCCTGGTCGAAACCGATACGCTGCGACCACACCTGCCAGCGCACCATGCGTGATGAGGCGATGACGGGCGGTGTTATGCACCTGCATGCGTAGCTTGGGGGCGGCGGCGATGACCTCGCGTAAACGGGCAGGGATACCCAGGGCGTCCTTGACCGTTTTCAGAAACTTGCAGCCAGTGTCCTGAAGCTCATGGCGTGACGCCTTTCAGCGCATACAGGTTTGCGTGGCGTTACTGCGTGGCACTCGGCTGGGCAATTTTGCCTTGCCTCAGGCCGAGGCCCAGCAAGCAAATGGGAGCGAGGTAAAGATCATGCGTTGAACCCGGTCGACAGTATCGGGTTTGGCATTGACCAGAATCTAGCGGCGAATTTTTTAGGGACGCGTCGAACCAGGGAGATGGCGAAATGGACAATAACTGGGGTACGGGTAGAGCGGGCGGCGGCCTGGATGGTGGATATACCGGGTCGCTCGATCATGCAATCTCCAACCTGCATGTCGGGCGCAGTCGGCTGCACCCGAACAGGATGGTGACGAATCTGCCCCGGCGCCATGAATGACATGCGCGACACAAGGCCGCTACAGGGATTGCGCCAGATGTAATTGATCAGCCTCAGGGGCCAGGGTGCTGGCTGTTCCGCTGGCGGGGCTGTCGGAGGCGGTTGGGGGACTCGTGGCGCCAGCAGCCAGGGCCTCGACAGGCATACAGACCAAGGCCGCGCACACCTGGGCGGGGTATTGCTGCCTCTCGTAGCGCTGGGCGTTGCGGGACGATTTGGCGAAATGGCCAAGAACGCCATGCGCCCTGAGGTCAAGCGGGTCGATCGGGGCAAGCTCGCTTCGCCGCGCGTGTGCCGTCCATTCCCGGCAACGATTGGGTCAACGCAAGGCCATCCACCGCGCGGTTTTGTATCGGGGTAGGCGGGTGGTTCGCGCAAGATGCCCAGTGTAAAAATAAATGAGGTGTTTTCTCATTCTCGTTCGGCATGTAGAGAAGGCCGGATTACAGGCCAGCCCGCCGACCACCGACACGGAGCGAGAGAATGAGTTTTACCCCGGTTCCACAGCGCCACCCCTTGAGTCGTGCCCTGCATGCTGCACTGTTGGGGCTGGCAGTCAGCACCTACGCACTGCCGTCGCTTGCACAGCCTTTGAGCGCTGATCACAACGCCCCGCTCAAGCAATGGGGCATTCCCGCGGGCCCGCTGGCGCCGGCACTGGACCGCTTTGCACGCGAGGCGGGTATCAGCCTTTCGTTCGATGCGCAGAACGTGGCCAACCGCAATACCAACGGGGTGCAGGGCGCGCTGGATACACGCTCGGCACTGTCGTCGCTGCTGCGCGGAACCGAGTTGCAGTTTGAGCCGCAGGGCCCCAATGCGTACCTGGTAATACCACAACCAAAGCCTGCCGGCCCGCTGGAGCTGGGCGCGACCGAGGACTACCGCCTGGCGCCTGTCATCATCAATGCCAAGGTCAAGGCCAGCGCCGACGATGACGCCAACTCGGTGGTTGCCAAGGAGCTGTGGGTAGGTGGCAAGGTGGCGACCAGCATCCTCAACACGCCCGCGTCCGTGTCTGTGGTGACCAACAAGGAAATGCAGCAGCGCAGCGTCAGCACCACCGAAGAGGCGCTGCAGTACACCCCCGGCGTGGTCAGCGACTACTACGGTTCGGACGACCGCAACGACTACTTCCTGATCCGAGGCTTCCAGGCCACCACCTACCGAGACGGCCTGACCCTCAGCTCGATGCGCGGTGTGCGCGAAGACCCTTACGCCTACGAGCGTATCGAAATTCTGCGGGGTGCCAACTCCACCCTGTTCGGCCCGGCAGACCCGGGTGGCTCGGTCAACTTTGTGACCAAGCAACCGCGCTTCGAGAAGTTTGGCCAAGGCTACGTGACCTACGGCTCCTATGACCATGCCGAAACCGGGATCGATGTAGGCGATGCGCTGAACGACGAACAAACCCTGGCCGGCCGCTTCACGGCCAAGATGCAGAACAGCGACCGCGAGTACGACCACTCCCAGGACGACAACCGCTTCGTGATGGGCGGCCTGACCTGGGCGCCGACCGACTTCACCTCGGCCACGGTGGTGCTGGATTACCTGAAGACTAACAGCTCGCCGAACAGCGGTGGCTACCCGCTGGACAAGGAATACGACCGCAGCGACTTCTACGGCGAGCCCAGCTACAACTTCCACGATGTCGAGCGCACCAGCCTCAGCGGCAACATCACCCACGACTTCGACAACGGCTTCGTGCTGCGCAGCAACCTGCGCTACAGCGAGCTGACCGATGACTTTGGCTACGCCTACCTGAGCGACAACGCCTCGCGTGTTGGCACCACCATTCCACGCTACGTCTTCGGCACCGACAGCGATGCCGACCAGCTCAACGGCAACTTGATGCTGCAGTACGATGCCCAGTTCGAGCACATCGACAGCAGCACGCTGGTGGGCGTCGAGTACCTCGACTCGACGACCAAACAGAGCTCGGTCTACGGCCTGGCGCCTTCCATCGACATCGCCAACCCGGTATTCACCGGCGTGCCTGGCGGCATCACGCCCTATACCCGCAAAAAGAATGACGCCACCACCAAGGCGGTTTTCCTGCAGCAGAACTTGTCGTTCTTTGACCGCGTCATCGCGACCGCAGGCGTGCGTAACGACTCGATGGACCTGTCGAGCAAGGAATACATCGGTGGCGAGCAGACGGAAAAGGACAACTTCTCCGAAACCTCCTACCGCGCGGCACTGACCTATATCGTCAACGATGAAGTGTCGACCTACGTGAGCATGGTGGAGTCCGTCTCGCCCCCGCAAGTAGGCGTTACCCCGCAGACCGGCAAGCAATACGAAGTGGGCATCAAGTACTCGCCCATGGGCATGGACGCACTCTTCTCCGCCGCTGTTTACGACCTGACCCAGGAGAACGTCACCATTGCTGTGGTGTTGCCAAGCGGCATCATCGAGCAGCAGACGGTGGGCGAGTCACGCGTGCGTGGCCTTGACCTGGAAGCCAAGGCACAAGTCACGCAAGACATCAGCGTGATTGGTGCTTACTCCTACATGGAGTCCGAGGTGCTGCGCGGGTCGCTGTATGACGGCTCTTCCTTGAAGGGCAATGAGTTCACCACGGCGCCCAAACACACCGCATCGCTGTGGAGCTACTACGACATACCTGGCACTGACGTGAGCGTCGGCCTGGGCGCGCGGTATGTGGGGGCGTACTACATGGATGCTGCCAATACCAAGAAGAGCGATGGGACCACGTTGTTTGATGCGGCGCTGAACTACAAGATCGCCAAAGGGACCGACCTGGCGCTGAATGTGAGCAACCTGTTCGATGAGCAGCATGTGGTGGGGTCGGGGACGGCGAATTACTACAACCCGGGGCGGGAGGTGACGGCGAAGGTGAGTTATAGCTGGTAAGGCGGGTAGGGGATGGCACGGGTTGCGCCCCTGTTCGTGGGTAAACCCGTGCCTACAGGTGCGCAAGATCCTGAAGCTTGCTATGAACCCCGCATCTTCAAAGAGGCTCACTTGTGAGTCGGTGTTTTTAGACCTTCAAATCGGCACCGCTAAAACCGTTGCGCTGATAAAAGCGCTCCAGCTCACGGGCTTCCGGCTCCCTGCCGGTGAAAATCTTCAGGTACTCGGGAATGTAGCGCATGCGCTGGGCCAGGGGCTCCCGGGTTTTCATGCTGATGTAGCCGATTTGCGTCAGGTAGATGGAGCGGGCGCGGGTAATCGCGGCATCGTGTTCAAAGCCGAAACGGTCGAACATCTGCCGCAATGCCTCGACGCGTTGCGCGTCTGCCTGGCCGATTTCCTGCGCCACTTCCGGCGACTGGAGTGCCCAACTGCGCATGGCGAACTCGAATTGCGAGTCGAACAATTCGCTGTTCAGCCAGCAGTCGAAGACGTTGAGAATCGCCTCGGTGATGGACTCGGCATAGGCCTGGGATTTGGTCACCAGGTTGAAGGTGTTCTTGTTTTTCCATTGCTCGATCAAGGCCACGAGCAAGGCATCGCGGTCTTCGAAAAACCAGTAGAAGCTGGTGCGCGACAAATTCAGCTTTTTGGCTAGCGGCATCACGCGCACGGCATCCACACCTGACTCGGTCAGGCTTTCATAGGCCGCATTAAGCCAGCCTTCCAGTGAGCCTCGGCCTGCTGGTTCCGCCTTTGAGGTGGTTCCTTTCATGGGCATTTCTTCCCTTTTCAATGTGCGCTTTGTGGTAACTGTACACCATCGTCAAGAGTATTGACACCTGTGTACACAGGGGCATATTGTCGGCGTGCCTGATGACCTGTTTGCGAGACCGATATGAAAAACGATCCGCTACTTCAGCCTTATCGCCTCAAGCATTTGACCCTGCGCAACCGCATCATCACCACTTCCCACGAGCCGGCCTACCCGGAAGACGGGATGCCGAAAAAGCTCTACCGGGCCTACCACGTTGAACGTGCCAAAGCCGGCGTAGCCATGACCATGACCGCAGGCTCCGCCGCAATCTCCCGTGACAGCCCACCTGTGTTCAACAACATTCTGGCCTACAAGGACGAAGTGGTCGGCTGGATGAAAGACCTGACCGACGAGTGCCACGAACATGGTGCAGCGGTGATGATCCAGCTCACTCACCTGGGCCGGCGTACCCGCTGGGACAAAGGCGACTGGCTACCGGTGGTGTCGCCCTCCCACAATCAGGAGCCCGCACACCGCGCCTTCCCCAAGCAGCTTGAACAGTGGGACATCGACCGCATCATTCGCGATTATGCCGATGCCGCCGAACGCATGAAGGCCGCGGGCCTGGATGGCATCGAGCTGCAAGCCTACGGCCACTTGATGGACCAGTTCTGGTCGCCACTGACCAACGAGCTGGAAGGGCCGTACGGCGGCTTGCTGCAAAACCGCCTGCGCTTCACCTTCGATGTGCTCACGGCCATTCGCAAGCGCGTGGGCCCGGAGTTTATTGTCGGCATTCGCTACACCGGGGACGAAGTGCTCGCCGGTGGCCTGCAAAAAGAGGAGGGCTTACAGATCTCTCAACTGTTGAAAGACAGTGGCATGATCGACTTCCTCAATGTGATTCGCGGCAACATCGCCACTGACGCCGGGCTGACCGACATCATCCCGATCCAGGGCATGCGCAATGCCCCGCACCTGGACTTTGCCGGCGAAATCAAGACGCTGACCGGCTTCCCGACCTTCCATGCAGCAAAAATTCCCGACGTGGCCACGGCGCGTCATGCCATTGCCTCGGGGTTGGTGGACATGGTCGGCATGACCCGCGCGCACATGACCGACCCGCACATCGTGCGCAAGATCATCGAAGGCCGTGAAGACGATATCCGCCCATGCGTAGGCGCCAACTATTGCCTGGACCGCATTTACAACGCAGGCGCGGCCTATTGCATCCACAACGCCGCGACCGGGCGTGAAACCACCATGCCTCATGAAATACCCAAGGCTGTGCAGAAGCGCAAAGTGGTGATTGTCGGCGCCGGCCCTGGTGGCCTGGAGGCGGCACGTGTGGCAGGCGAGCGCGGCCACGAGGTGGTGGTGTACGAGCTGGCGGACAAACCCGGCGGGCAGATTCGCCTGACCGCACAGTCCGAGCGGCGCAAGGAAATGATCAGCATCATCGACTGGCGCATGGCGCAATGCGAGCGCCTTGGTGTGAGGTTCCACTTCAATACCTGGGCAGACACCGCGATTGTGCTCGATGAAAACGCCGACGTGGTGATCGTGGCGACCGGGGGCATGCCGCACACCGAAGTGCTGGAGCACGGCAATCAGTTCCTGGTTTCAAGCTGGGACATCATTTCCGGCGACGTGAAGCCTGGGCGCAATGTGCTGGTGTACGACGATGCGGGCGACCACGCCGGCCTGCAAGCCGCCGAATTCATCGCCCGCAGTGGCGCCAAGACTGAAATCATGACCCCCGACCGCTCGTTCGCGCCAGAAGTCATGGGCATGAACCTGGTTCCCTACATGCGCGCGTTACAGCAACTGGACACCACCTTTACCGTCACCTACCGGCTCAAGGCCGTGGAGAAACAAGGCGACCAATTGCTGGCCACGATCGGCACCGATTACAGCGACCTGACCAAAACGCGCCTGGTGGATCAGGTGGTGGTCAACCACGGCACCCGGCCGCTGGACGAGCTGTATTTCGACCTCAAACCCCTGGCCAGCAACGAAGGTGCCTTGGAGTACATGGACCTGATTGTCGGCAAGCCGCAAACCGTTGTCAGCAACCCCGAAGGGCGCTTCCAGCTGTTCCGCATTGGTGATGCAGTGGCGTCGCGCAATACCCATGCGGCCATCTACGATGCCCTGCGGCTGGTCAAGGACCTCTAGCCGCCCTGCGTCGCCCACAACAATAAAGACAGCCGTCACCAGATTTAGAAACCTTTTAGTTACTGCCCCGAAAGTTGGTCTGACTCAGCGGAGGTTGTTGCATGCAAACGGGTTCTGATTCCATTGAGCTGCTCACGGCGTTAACCGAACGCGACCTGCGCTTTCGCAGCGATGCCAAGGTCACTGAACATGCCATCGCGCCGGTCGACACGGCGTTACTCGATGCGTATGCCGCCATCGATCGCAAAGCCTTGCGCCATTACCGCCTGGAGCGCATTCGCGAGCAACTGCGCGCCCAGGATTACGCCGGCATTCTGTTGGCCGATCCGATCAATATTCGCTATGCCACCGACACCAATAACCTTGGTTTGTGGGTGATGCACTCGCCCAGCCGCTATGTGTTCGTCGCCACCGACGGCCCGGTGGTGCTGTTTGAATTCACCAGCAGCCGGCACAACAGCGAGCACGTTGAAACCATCGATGAAATTCGCCCGGCGATTCCCTGGCTGTATTTCCTCGCCGGCCCCCGCGTGCAGGAAAAAGCCGAGCGCTGGGCACAGGAGGTAGCGGACCTGATGGCCCGCCACGGTGGCGGCAATCGCCGCTTGGCGGTCGACCGCTGCGACCCTTGGGGCGCGCAGCGCCTGACACACCAAGGCATTGAGCTGTTCGATGCGCAGCCATTGATGGAGCAGGCACGCTTGATCAAATCGGCTGAAGAAGTGGCCAGCCACCGGGTGTCCATGGGCGTTTGCGACCTGGCCATTGCCCGGATGCGCACAAGCCTGGTGCCGGGGGTTACTGAAAATCAGCTGTGGAGCATCATGCACGGCACCAACGTCGCGCACGGCGGAGAGTGGGCCGAAAGCCGCCTGCTCAGCTCCGGGCCGCGCACCAATCCGTGGTTTCAGGACGCCACCGACAAGGTCATCAAGGCAGGTGAGATGGTCTGTTTCGACACCGACATGGTCGGGCCCGGTGGTTACCTTTCAGACATCTCGCGCAGCTTCATCTGCCCCGGCAAGGCGCCGAGCATGGTCCAACGCGACTTGCTGGACATCGCCTCGCAGCAGATCAACCACAACGTCGAACTGCTGCGCCCGGGCCTGTCCTTTCGCGAGTTCGCCGAGCGCTGCTGGCCGGTGCCCCAGCGCTTCGAGCACAACCGCTACATGATGATGCTGCACGGTGTCGGGCTGGTGGACGAGTACCCCAGCGTCGCCTACGCCGTGGATTTTGCCGAGTGGGGGTACGACGGCCTGTTCGAGGAAAACATGGTGGTGTCGGTGGAAAGTTACATCGGTGAGCAAGGCGGTGGGGAAGGGGTGAAGCTCGAAGAACAGGTGCTGATCAGCGCCAACGGGCCGATCAAACTCTCGCGCACACCCTTGGTCGACGGCGATCGATAGCTGGAGCAAAACCATGAGCAGTATGACCGTGATCGAAACCGCACCCACCTTGGCGCCGCGCCCGGTGGCCAGCGCCGAACCGTTCTTGCGCCTGGAGGGCATTCATAAACAGTTTGGCCCTTACCCCGTTTTGCACGACGTGTGTTTTGAAATGAACAAGGGCGAGGTGGTGGCCATTATCGGCCCCAGTGGGTCGGGCAAAAGTACCTTGCTGCGCTGCATCAACCAACTGGAGCCACCGACCAAGGGGCGGGTCAGCATGGATGGCGTGCACATCGAAGCTGGCAAGGCGTTGCCCCGTACAGAGCTGCTGAAGTTGCGCCGGCGCATTGGCATGGTGTTCCAGTCGTTCAACCTGTTCCCGCATCTGACGGTGCTGCGCAACGTCAGCCTGGCGCAAATCCGCACCTTGGGCCGCAGCGCCAAAGAAGCCGACGCCCGCTCCTTGCAACTGCTCGAACGCGTTGGGCTGGCTGACAAGGCCCAGCATTATCCGGCGCGCTGCTCCGGTGGCCAGCAGCAACGGATCGCCATCGCCCGCGCCCTGGCACTGGACCCTGAGCTGATGCTGTTCGACGAGCCGACCTCGGCGCTGGACCCCGAGCTGGGCCTGGAGGTGCTGGCGGTGATGAAAGAGCTGGCCGGCGAAGGCATGTCGATGATTGTCGTGACTCACGAGATGCACTTCGCCGAAACCGTGTCCGACCGGGTGGTGGTCATGGCTGACGGGCGCATCATCGAACACGGGCCGAGCCAGCGAGTGATGCGCGAGCCCGAGCATGAACGGGTGATCCAGTTCCTCCAGGCAGTGAGGAATCGCTGATGAAAGACATCCTGATGATGCTGTTGAACGGCATACCCTGGACCATTGCCGTTACCGTGCTCGCATTCTGTGTCGGCGTAGTGCTGGGGTTTCCCATCTGTGCCCTGCGCATGTCCAGGTTCAAGGTGCTGAGCATTCTGGCTGCCATGCTGGTGCTGACCCTGCGCTCAATCCCCCCGATTGTCTGGCTGTTTTTCATCTTCTTCGGCATCGGTGGCGGCTATATCAGCCTGTCGCCGTTTACCGCAGCGGTGGTTGGCCTGGGGCTGATCACGGCGGCGCACATGTCCGAGGTGTACCGCGGTGCGTTCGCGGCGATTCCCGCCGGCCAGTTCGAAGCCGCCTATGTGCTTAACCTGTCGGCGCCGCAACGGTTTTTCGACGTGGTGTTGCCGCAGTTGGTGCGTATCGCCATTCCCACCTCAGCCACCTACGCCATTGGCCTGCTCAAGGATTCGGCCGTGGCCTCGACGATTGGCGTTGGTGAAATCAGCTTTCAGGCTTACCAGGTTTCACAGCAAACCTTTCAGGGCCTGAGCGTCTACAGCGCGGCGGCGGTGGTGTACCTGGTGCTCAGCGTGCCAGTGGCCTTGTTCTCTCGTTGGCTGTCGGCCACGTTGAAACAGAGGATTGCCCGATGAGCGAACTGCTGACGATGTGGGCGCAATGGTTACCGGAGTTGTGGAAGGGCTTTGTGCTGTCGATGCAGGTCACGGCCGTGAGCCTGGGCCTGGGCGTTGTGCTGGGGCTGTTGCTGGCACTGGGCGTTTCGTCGCCGAGCCGCTGGTTGCGTTATCCCTCCCTGGTGGTGGTGGAGCTGGGGCGTGGCGCACCGGCGTTGATCCTGCTGCAGTATTTCTACTTTGGCCTGCCCAGCGTCAACCTCACCCTGACCTCGTTCTGGGCCGCTGCGCTGGCCATGGCGTACTGCACGGCCGCCTACACCAGTGAAATCATTCGCGGTGGCATCGAGTCGGTGGCCGCAGGGCAAACCGAGGCCGCCGAAGTGATCGGCCTCAACCGGTTCGACGCGCTGCGCTTTGTGATCCTGCCTCAGGCCTTGCGGGTGGCGCTGCCATCGCTGCTGGGGTTCTCGATCATGATGTTCCAGGCCTCGTCGCTGTGTTTCACCATCGCCCTGCCAGAAATTGTCAGCCGGGCGTCCTCCATTGGCTCTTCCACGTTCGAGTACATGCCGGTGCTGATACTGGCCGGTTTGATGTATGCCGCTGTCTGCGCCCCGGCGACCCTGGGTGTGGCAGCGCTGGAAAAAAGACTGGCCCCCAGCCAGCCATAACAACAAATCCACTCGCGCCGATTTCGGCTGCTGCTCTCTTATTGCAAAGGTGACGTCATGACTCGCTCATTCAAGCGTTTTACCCGTTGGATGTTCTTGTGCTCGACCTTGGCCGGCGCCCCGTACGCCTTGGCCGAATGCACCCCCGCGAACCAGTTTGAAACCATCACCCCGGGTGTGCTGACCGTGGCGGCGTATGTCTTCCCGCCTTACTCGATACCGGGGCCGAACAACCAGTTGAGCGGCGTGGACGGCGAGATCATCAAGCGCATCGCCGAGCGCGAATGCCTGAAAGTCAAAACCATGGTGGTGGACACGGCAGCCGTCGTCCAGGCAGTGGTGGCAAAGCGCGCCGATGTCGGCATCGGTGATTGGTATCGCACGGCAGAGCGCAGCAAGGCGTTGGGCTTGTCGGCACCGTTGTACCTGGACGTGATGGGCATCATTTCGGATGAGGGTTACACCAAGATTTCCGAACTGGATGGCAAGCGTATCGGCACCGTGCAGGGCTACCTGTGGGTGGACGATTTGAAGAAAGCCTTTGGCGATAACCTGGTGCTCTACCCGAACCCCGTGGCCATGGCCCAGGACCTGGCGTCCAGGCGCATCCAGGTTGGCGCGGACAGCTTCGCTGTGGCTGTTTCTTCGCAGCAGAAGGGCGGCTACCCCGGCAAGAGCATCAAGGTGTCCGAGCCCGATCAACGGGTCAAGGCCACGCTTGAGCCCGGGCAGAGCGCCTTCCCGTACACCAAGGCCAACGCCGCCCTGGGCGAGGCGCTGGGCAAGAACATCCAGGCCTTGCATGCCTCAGGCGAAATCGCAGAAATCCTCGCCTCGTTTGGCCTGGACCGCGAGGCTGCAAAAGTGGGTGAGCCGAGGATGATTCAGTAAAGACAATCAAATCCCGTAGGAGCGGCTTTAGCCGCGAATGAACGCACCGCGAGCTTTCAGAAATGACGCGTTATCGTTCATTCGCGGCTAACACCGCCCTTGCAGGTTCGCTGGCTGCGGCACACCTTCAACCCGAGAGCACCGAAGCCCCCATGGACGACCACAAACCCGAAAAGCGCCTGTCGCTGACCGATGCCACCACCTTCGCGCGCCAACTCTGCCTGGCCCACGGCACCAGCTACGCCGTGGCCACGGCGCTTGCCAACGCCACCGTATCAGCCCAGGCCCATGGCCAGCACGAACTCGGTTTCGGCCATTTGCCTGACTACCTCAGCGGCTTTGCCGCCGGCCGAATCGCCACGGCTGCCGAGCCCATCGTGACCCAGGTCGCGCCGGCCATGATCCGCTGCGACGCGGCCCGAGGCATCGCGCAACTGGGGTTCGATCGCGCCTTCCCAGCGCTGTGCAGCAATGCGCATCAACTGGGTATCGCCCTGTTTGCGCAGTTCAACGCGTTCACCTGCGGCGAGTTGGGCTATTACACCCGTCGCCTGGCGCGCGAGGGGCTGGTCGCGTTGGCGTTCACCAATGGTCCACCGTTGCTCACCGTGGCGGGCCAGCGCCGGCCGCTGTACTCCACCAACCCCATCGCATTTGCCGCCGGCAGTGACACGGGGCGGTTACTGGCGATTGACCAAGCCAGCAGCGCCACTGCTTACGTAAACCTGCTGCGGGCCGCTGAAGCGGGAGAGGCGATACCGGCAGGCTGGGCGGTTGATGGGCAAGGCAATGAAACGCGCAGCGCGCGGGAGGCATTGCATGGGACGTTGCTGGCGTTTGGGGGTGGTCGTGGGGCTAATATTGCGTTGATGGTTGAGGTGCTTGCGGCGGGGGTGACGGGGGCTAATTGGTCGTTGGATGCAGCGGATTTTCGTGCTGGTAGCGAATCGCCTGGGGCTGGGATGCTGGTGATTGGTATTGCTCCCAGGTTGCTGGATGAGTGCTTTGCTGCACGGTTGGATGAGCAGATGGCTCGGCTTGAAGCCTTGGGGGTTTACTTGTCGGGGAGGGCCAAGGAGCAAGCTTATGCTCGTGCGGTCTGTGAGGGGATCAGCTTGCCGGTAGCGGCGTACGATGCGTTTAGGGGGCAGTTGAGGTAGTTACATCCTTTGCCATCGCCGGCTGCGGTAGCCTACCGGATCGGGGGGCTGTAGCTGAGCCGGGGTAATCTGAAACGATTATGTAATATTCTGATTATTAACGTTTTTTATTAGTTTTCTCTACGAGTTGGAATACTTTTTGGAATACAAGAAGGCCGCGAAAAGCAGGTGATTTTTGGTAGCTTCGTTCTCAAGGGCGCTGGGCTGGTCGATAGGGGTAGGCGTGACTGTGGGCCTGTTACCTCGGAAAATCGCAGTCAGGAGGGTCTAGTAATCGAGCTGATGAGCTAGACCTGTTGAAGGTGTCCTTGTCTTAAGATATGCCCACCAAGCCTTGACCATTCGTCCCAGAGGTTGACATGCCGGACCACCTTTCACATCTCACCTGGTTTACCATCGATCAAGCTCTACGGTACCTGGAGCAAGAAAAGGCTATCAAGCTAAGCGAGGGCGATCTGCTCAGCCATTGCGAGCAAGGGAACTGCATCGCATCGGTCAACGTACGCGGGCGATTTGGCAAAAGCACCTCATGGATACAAAACGGCGAAAGCTCGTACTTTCAGACTGTTTACGGCAGTGGCGAAGCTCAGATACTAAACCCTTTAGCGCTCCTAGATCCTGTAGGCCCAAGACCGATAGCAGTCTATCTATCAGGATATGTCACAGAAAAAGATGAACTCGATGCGCCCACTTACCTATGTGAAGAATGGGCTATTGACCTGATGCCCGATGAGTGCAAAGTCCGGTTTCACCGTTCGCAGATTGATAAATTTGCGGAGAGCATCAGTAGCAAGCCTTCCCCAGCCCCTTCAGCAGAAAAAGCATCACACCAGCTTGTGATTGCGGCTTTGCTTGAGCTCCTCCTCGACTCGAGCCGCCCACGTTACAACCAAAGCTCCGTAACAAATGAGATTGTCAAGCGCCACGGAAAATGGAGCGGGATCAGTCCGAGTAACCTCAGCAAAATTTTTGCAGCCTCCAACAAGGCTGCTGGTGAGGCTGAAAAAGCCTGAGCAAAATTGCAAATGCAAAACGAATATTTTCACTTGAAATGACTCCGGGGTGCTGTGTGGATTGAATAGGTGCACCTAGTCCACCAAGCGCCATAGGGCGCCAAGGAGTCCAGATGCACCCCTCCATGCTTCCCGAACCTTCACAAACATTTTCCGCCGTCCAAAGCCGCCAAATCCTTCGGCTACCCGAGGTTGAGCGCCGCGTAGGATTCAAACGAGCCCACATTTACAACTTAATTGGTCGAGGGCTATTTCCACGATCCGTTAGCCTCGGCGCGAGAGCGGTCGGTTGGGACTCGCTCGCGGTAGACCAATGGATCGAGGACCGTATTTCTGGCGAGTCGAGCCCTCGAACTAGTGTGATAGGAGAGATCCTATGAGCGCGTTAGTCTATTTCCTGGTTGGCAGCAATGGGGAAGAAGCTATGCCCCGCATCAAGGTCGCTGAAGAGGTGGCTGACGATGTTCACTGGTTTGCAGATATGGAGTGCTTGACGGCGCTCGTCGCGCTAGATCGGCCCGGCTTCGGGGATTTGTGCAAATTCGCAAGGAGAGGAGACGTCCTGATCGTCTCCACCCTCGAGAGCCTGGGTACGGATCGAGCAGAATTAATCGAGGTTCTTCAAGCCCTGAAGCGGAAAGGCATCGCAGTGTCCTCACTCCGCGAAGACTTACATTTGTTTGGTTCTGCAGGGGCGGACATTCGAGTCTCGTTCGGATTACTTAAAAAGGACTGACGCGCTCCCAGACGATCCGGCAGTGTATCGCCTCTGGATAAATATCTGGCTCAGAAGGTGTACTTTTTGAGCCAGCCGAGTCGGTCGCGCCCGGGAACGAAAAATATGGCCTTCGATATGGCTCAGATATGTTGAATTAATCTGAGCCATATCTTATATTTTGAGCCATAATTATGAGCCATCAAGGGCGCTGCAACCATGACCATTCTCGCTTACGTTCGGGTCAGTACCGAAGATCAAAGTACAGATGCTCAGCGTCACTCGATTTCACAACTCCACAATGTCGAGCATTGGTTCGCAGATGAAGCCACCAGCGGCGCAATCAAGGCCCTAGAGCGTCCCGGCTTTGCGGAGCTTTTCAAATTCGCGAGGAAAGGCGACACCCTTATCGTCTCTGCTATAGATCGTCTTGGCCGGGACACCATCGACGTGCTCGAAACGGTGGAGGCTCTCAAATCCAAAGGCGTGGCGGTAGTTTCAATGCGAGAGGGATTTGACCTTTCCAGCCCAATCGGAAAAGCCATGCTGACCATGCTAGCTGCCGTTGCGGAGCTGGAGCGCTGCAACATCAAGGCCCGACAGATGGCCGGCATTGAGCGAGCCAGGGCATTGGGGCAGAAGCTGGGCGCGCCAAAAAAGGTCGACGACCTAGCCGTTAGCGCGTGGCGGGTAGCGAACTCGGCAACAATTCAGGAAACGGCTGCTCAATTCGGTATTTCGATTGCATCCGTTAAAAGAGCTTGCGCCAGCAAGCCCTCAGTCACCGTACAAGGGGAATGAAAATGGCTGGTAAACAATCTACGCCGGATCAAGCTGCCCAAGCGGTGATACTCCGGGAGGCAGGGTGGACAGTCACAGCGATTGCACAGCGGATGTCTATCAGTGTCAGTACGACGCAACGGCTGCTTAAGAAACACAAAGCCGTTGCTGGTGCCGGAACTCAGATAATGATCGAGAAGGCCAGAGAAGAACTGCTCACCACAGCATTCTCCCTCGATGCCGTACAGCAAACAGCAGCCTCGTTGGTGGCTGATGAGCTGGCGCTGAACCAACAAATCAGGACCAAGCTTGCGAACGCTCTTGAAGTGCTCGATCCGACCAACCCGATTGTCTTTCGCTCGCTTGCAGCGGCATCCACCGCACTCAAGCTGACTCAGGATGTGACGCGACGAGCTCTCCCGTTAGAAAAGCTCAACCAGGCCCTCAGTGTTGAAGAGCTCCCGGAGCTGAAGATTCATATCATGACTGACGCGGATGTTGCAGAAATGCGCGCGCAGCAGCGGCTAGAAGAGGCCGAACACGAAGGGAATCTTCAGGGCGTTGAAGACGAGCTAGAGACATTGCGCTGGCTCGACAGCAGACGCCTTGCTCAGCTTCAACACGATGACGACGACATTGTGAGTGAAGGCTCTGACCCAATCTTGCCCGGATCATGACCGGGCAATCGTCAAACCCTTAGAGATTAGTAGAAATATCGAACACCCTGATGCCATCCAGGGTACGTCAAAAATGAAAATTAGCCCCTAACCTGGACATCTGTAGGTAGCCATGAGCAATGATAATCACTGCCTAACCACCGAGGTTTATCAGCTCGGCGCTGGAGTAAATGCAAATACCGGCCACTCACAAAAGACCGGAAAATTGTTATCTACTCCAGGCAGGGCGGGGCTTGTGGCTGGCTTCCACCTAAGGCACACAAAGCTCGTAGCAGCTACTAGTGATCTCAATTCAGAACATGATCATCAACAGCTAGAAGCAGTTAGGAACACGGATGTCTTCATTCGCGAGTTGGTGAAAAGCTATCAGGGAACCGGAGTATTGCGGGACTGGGCTAAATTTGTCAGTCCAGAAATGAAGCAATACTTCCGTCTTCATCTGCTCTGTACCAAGCCTGACGCCAAAACGACCACCATCCGGCTAGATCACGATTCGGCAGAGGCAGCCTTGGCAGCGCCACGAGGGCCAGCTAACTATCTCGCTGAGATCATCAAGCGAACCCTGGTGAAGCTGGGCATCCATACCGACGTAGCTTTCAACTTGGAGTTCAACCATTCCGGGGGTACGGAGAATCATCCCCTCCACATTCACGGAGCGTTCTGCATTCCTGATGACCGCGTGGATGATGTCTCAGAGGCCCTCAGAACGGCTCTGGCGCTAGGTTACAGGCAGCGTTATACGAACCTAGCTGTGCATATAGAGAAGCCCCGGAGCGCTCATTGGTGGGCGGCTTACTGCATAAAGGAATACTTGATCACCGCCTGTAGCCTGAACGGGAGTCGTAAGCTAAAGAATCGTCCGAGCTACGCCACTCAAAAGCTCACACAGGGCGCGAAAGGTTTCTATGAGGACATTAGTGCTTGGCTAAATTCCTGAGCGGTCAATGAGCCT
The DNA here is from genome assembly GCF_043106315.1 of Pseudomonas sp. FYR_5. Taxonomy (NCBI): domain Bacteria; kingdom Pseudomonadati; phylum Pseudomonadota; class Gammaproteobacteria; order Pseudomonadales; family Pseudomonadaceae; genus Pseudomonas; species Pseudomonas sp. FYR_5. Next base: position 39,791 of record NZ_JBICMK010000034.1, read on the forward strand.
TGGATCGCGGCTGCGCGAGCGAAAGGCCCAATCCATGGATGGGGACAAAATATCCGGTTTCAGAGCCCCGACGATTTTCCTCTTCATCAAAGCGGCTGACCTGTACCTAGCTTGTCTCGACTGTCTGCTCGCGATAACCTCCACAGGCCCAACACCTGACGTTAAAGGACTCTCCGTTTGGTGACGACTGCTGCTTCGTCTATCCCGCTCTGTTACGGAGTCACCACGTCTTTAAGCGGAGGTGCGCACCTGCCTTGGAAATCCATCCAACAAGCCCACCTAGTAATTTTACTCGGCATTATTACACCTGCTTTCCAAGATTTAGAATCCTCATTTTTTATATGTCGGTCAGGCCAGCATGAGCCATACAGCTCACTAGAGAGTTTTTTGTGAAAATTATTGAAGAGTTTGTAAGTAAGGTTGTCGCCATCTACAAGACAGGTGTGGCAACAGAGCATTCGTATCGTTCTGCATTAGAAAGTCTCTTCGGGTCTTTAGATGCCAGCGTGTCTGCTCTGAACGAGCCAAAACGCATTGCCTGTGGTGCTCCTGACTTCATCATTCAACGTGGTGAAATCGTCATAGGACACGTTGAGGCAAAAGATATAGGCGTCGGCTTGCGGGGAATGAAGGACGCCAATAAAGGTCAGCAGGATCGCTACCGGAAAGCCTTGCCCAATCTGATCTATACAAACTGTCTTGACTGGGACTTCTACCGAGACGGTGAGCGGGTCGAGTCCGTCACTATCGCTGATTTTTTAATGGGGATCCAAGCTAATCCGGATCAGTACGAAAAACTAGATAGCTTACTTCGTAATTTTATTGCCCAACGTCCTCAGACCATCACATCGCCACGAGTGCTCGCTGAAATGATGGCGGGCAAAGCTATTTTGATTAAAGAAGTTCTACACAATGCTTTGAAGGCTGACGGAGAGGAACAGACTGAACTCTCTGGGCAGTATCATGCTTTCAGAGAGCATCTAATTCATGATATTACGACCGGTGACTTTGCGGATATCTATGCCGAAACCATAGCATATGGAATGTTTGCGGCACGTTTGCACGATACGTCACTTGAAACATTCAGTCGTCAAGAAGCATTAAAGCTTCTACCCAAATCAAATCCCTTCCTCCGAAGCCTATTCAGCTACCTGGCTGGCGAGGATTTGGATGAGCGTATTGTATGGATTATCGACGATTTGGCAGCTGTGTTTCAGGCCGCCAATGTCAAGAAAATCATGAGTAGTTTTGGGAGGCTTACCGGTCAAAGCGATCCGTTCCTACATTTTTATGAAACGTTTCTTGCTGCTTACAACCCGTCCAAGCGTAAAGCGCGCGGAGTGTGGTATACACCCGAGCCGGTAGTTAATTTTATAGTTCGTGCTGTTGATGAAATATTGCAAGCTGAGTTTGGGCTTTCTGATGGTTTAGCAGATACGTCCAAAATTATGATCGACTGGGATACTGGTCAGACAAAAAAAGGGAAGCGGATAACTCTTCCGAAAGAGGTGCATAGAGTTCAAATACTCGATCCGGCTACAGGGACCGGAACATTTCTTGCGGAGGTGATAAAGCAGATAGCCCCGAAAGTAAAAAACGTTGCAGAAGGTATGTGGTCTCCCTACATTGAGAATAATTTAATCCCGCGCCTGCATGGGTTTGAGCTCTTGATGGCGTCCTACGCCATGTGTCACATGAAGCTTGATATGATTCTGACTGAGCTTGGATATAAGCCAACGGGTACGCCACCTCGGCTTTCTGTGTATCTCACAAACTCTTTAGAAGAGGGTGAGTCTGCAAATCAATCGCTGCCTTTCGCGCACTGGCTATCTAATGAGGTTAAGCAAGCGAATGCCATCAAGCGAGACATGCCTATCATGTGTGTGATTGGAAACCCACCATACTCCGGAGTTTCTCAAAATATGGGGGCGTGGATTAGTGGGCTCATTGAGGATTATAAGTATGTAGATGGAGTGCACTTTGGTGAGCGAAAGCACTGGTTGCATGATGATTATGTGAAGTTTATTCGGCTTGCCGAAAGTTTGATTAGCAAAAACAACGAAGGTGTCCTCGGGTTTATTACAAATCACGGTTATCTTGATAATCCGACATTTCGCGGGATGCGTTGGCACCTTTTGAAGACATTCGACAAAATATATGTGTTGGATCTTCATGGAAATAGCAAAAAGGAAGAGGTTACACCAGCCGGCCTGCCGGATAAGAATGTATTCGATATTCAGCCGGGTGTAGCAATCATTATTGCTGTCAAGAAAAAGGATGGTCCCGATGGGTTGGCTGAGGTTTACCATGGCGACCTCTGGGGGGAACGTGCTGAAAAATATAAAAAGCTATTTGATGGTTCGCTGTCAGGCTTGGTTTCTCAAAGGCTGAATTACTCTGCGCCTCACTATGCCTTTGTAAGGCGTAACGATAAACATATGGATAGCTACGAGAAGGGATTTTCCATATCTGATTTTATGCCTATTAATGCAACAGGCATTGTAAGTATGGGTGATGGTTTTGCTATAGCTGAAAGCGCAGCAGAGTTGAGCGGTAGGCTAGAGGATTTTATTTCAAGTTCGCACACGGCTAACGAACTTAAAGTTCGATATGGGCTTGGTAAGAACTATGGTGACTGGCTTGTGGGGAATCGATCTGACATCGCTGGTCGAACGCTAAGGCCTGTAAGTATATGCTATCGCCCATTTGATAATCGCTGGACCTACTTCGATAATAAGATTTTGTGGCGTTGGCGCGAAAAGGTCATGAAGCATATGTTGGTCGGAGACAACATAAGCTTGGTGTCATGTAGGCAAAGTGCTGTTAAGTCGTGGGAGCACGTTTTTGTTTCAGATGGTATTTTTGATGATAGCTACATCTCTAATCGAACAAAAGAAAGAGGGTATTGCTATCCGCTCTATATATATCCGGATGATCAAGAACTCTATCAAGAGCGTCGGGTGAATTTTGACGAAAAATTATTTGATAAGTTAAAAGCTCTTGCGTATTGTTCCGAGCGGGGAGAGCCAAACGAAATAAATGTTTTTGATTATATCTATGGGGTACTCCACTGCCCTGCTTATCGAAGGTTGTATGCTGAACATCTGAAAATTGATTTCCCCCGCATTCCATGGCCGGTCAACTCTAGCGAATTTTGGGACGTTTCCACCAAAGGTGAACATCTCCGCAGGCTGCATCTCATGGACTCATCCGTCATTGGTACTCCGCACCATCCGCTCAAAGGATCAGGACATGCGCAGGTCGATCAGCCCTCATTTCACGATGGAAAGGTTTGGATCAACGATGATCAGTATTTTGATGACGTCCGGGAAGCCACCTGGGAGCTCTTCATTGGCGGTTATCAACCAGCTCAGAAATGGTTGAAAGATCGTAGAGGACGAACTCTGACTTTTTCTGAGGTCAAGCACTATCAGAAAATATTAAAGATTATTTCGGATACCAATAGCGTGATGGACTCATTATCGATGACGATGTAGCACTATCGGATAGTGTAAAATTTCTCATTGTGAAGGGGGGCTTTCTTTCAGGCGTTGGCCCCCCAAGAAAGGAAAAAGGCGGCATCGGCTCACTTTTTGACTATCAATGTGAACCAGCGTATTTGCTCACGGCGTCCACTTTGTAGCATTTCAACTTCTGTATCGACAAGAGCCGCTCACTGGCGCTAGCTTCATGAGCGAGTCGGGGGTGGACATAGTGTCGGTCGCTATGAAGCATTCGTTTTGCATCGCGAGCTAGGCTTTGGCCTAAGGGCGCTCGCTAGTCAACATTGCTAGCGGCACGGTTAACCGGGGTGAGCTGTGAATTTCCCCCGCCAATGATTGCTGACATTGAAAGACTTCCGGTAGCCGCTCCCTGGATGTGTTCGCTCCACCATTTCATCATTGGACGCCTGCGCTCGATGTAGTCGGCACGGTTATAGGCGCTGCGGACTTCGTCTTTATCAACATGTGCGAGTGCAACCTCAATCAATTCCGGGTCCCAACCGTGCTCGTTCAGTATGGTGCTCGCCATTGACCGCATACCGTGGCTGACTAGACGGCCCGCGAATCCCATCCGCTTAAGCGCCATATTGGCGGTCTGACTGTTGCAATGGGTGCGAGGATTTCGATCTGCGGGGAACACATACTCACGGTGCCCGCTGAAAGGCTTGATAGCTTCCAGAAGCTCTAGAGCTTGTTGTGTAAGCGGTATTATATGAGTGCGACGCTTTTTCATTCGTTCCGGTGGAATTGTCCACAACTTCCTTTCGAAATCGATATCAGCCCAACGAGTGGTAGCAGCCTCCGCAGGACGAGTCATGGTGTGGAGCTGCCACTCTATCAAGCAGCGCGTAGTTCTTTTGATGCTGGCATTGGCAACGGCTAACATCAATTCTCTCAGCTCATCCGGCGCGAGTGCCGCCATATTTTGCTTCTTCGGCCTTTTGAAGACAGAGCGGATGCCACTAAGTGGATTTGAGAAAATTAAGCCAGCATTCACCCCGTAAGTCATGATTTCGTTGAGACGCTGGCTAAGCCGCTTAACCGTCTCTAAGCTGCCCTTTGCCTCAAGAGGTCTCAGCAATTTAATCACCGCTGGCGCAGTGATCGCTGAAATCGGAGTGGTGGCTAACTCGGGAAAAATGTGTAGCGTTAGAGAGCGCCAAATGTCTTCAGCATAAGCATTGGTCACTGAGTCTTTCTTGAGATCGAACCAAGCGGTGGCCACATTTTTGAATGTGTGCTCTGTGGTCGCTTTTAGTGTTTGCCTATCTGAATCGCGTTTTTCCTTCGGATCAATGCCTTGAGCTACCAGCTCCCTAGCTTCAACGGTGCGCTTTCGTGCCTGGGCCAGCCCCACCTCAGGGAAGGTGCCCAGCCCCATATTCACGCGTTTTCTGGTGGCCGGGTGGATGTAGTTGAAATTCCACAGCTTTGATCCATTAGCTCGAACCCTCATCTGGAGGCCGTCCCCATCGGTGAGGATGTAGTCCTTCTCTTTCGGCTTAGCGGCTTTGACTTTGAGGTCTGAAAGGCGCGCGGCTTGAGCCCCCATGGCGTTTCTCGCTGCTGGTTATGTATTCCAAAAAATAGCAGGGGTGTGCTTGGAATACCACTTGGAATACACGTAGGGGTAGATGTTCCTGGAGGTTTAAAGACGCTGTTGGAGCCTAAATCCTTGATTTCGTTGAATTTCAGCCACAAAAAAAGACGTCCGTGGACGTCTTTAGATGATCATTTGGTGGAGCCGGGGGGATTTGAACCCCCGTCCGCCAGTACTCCGCTGTCGGTACTACATGCTTAGCCGTGTCTACTGATTTAATCCGCAGCCGCCCGACGGGCAGGGTGCTTTGGATGAGTTGTGTAAGTTTTAGTCACTTCGCCCACAACGTGCTACGCGACGATCCTGTTCTGTATGACAATCATTTCGGGTTTACAGGCATCCCCTAGTGATTGCTGGAGCCGAAGCTACCAGAAGCAAAGGTCACTTACGCTGCGAGAGCGTAGGATTCCTCGCCGTAGGTTTCGTCATTGGCAACTATAGAAGTTGCAACAGTGGATTTACGAGTTCTGTTACCAACTCGGCATGCACCTAGAGTTTCGCTACCGGCGTCGAATCCTAATCGGCCCCGCACTAGCTCTTGGCTAACGCACCTTACGGCGCGTAGGACGGAGTATACGCCATTGCGCGGGCGACGTCGACAGCCGGTCCAGTCGCCCGCTTTTGGGCTCACGCGCCGCCGCCGCTACTGCTGCTGCCTTTCTCGGTTTTTTCCAGGCGTTCCAGGACTTTGCTGGTAATGGCAATGCATTCCTTGGTGTCGCCCGAGGCCTGGGCGGCCTTGGCTTTGTCGACGTGCTCGGTGATGGCTTTGTCCAGGCCCTCGGAGGTGGCGCCGGCGGTGGCCATGCTGTCGTCGATCTTTTGCAGGTTGGCGGTGCAGAGGTCATCGGCGGCGAACACCGGCGAAGCCAGCAGGGTGGCGGCCGCGAACAGGGCCGAAAGTGCGGTACCTTTCATGGGTGTCTCCTCTGGGGCCTCTGGAAAGTGGGCCTGTAAGGTGGACTGCGGGGGATTGGCGGGGGTTCCATCGGGATGGTGGCGGGGCGATATTGAGGTGGGGATGGCACCGGCGTTGCCGGTGTTCGCGGGTGAACCCGCGGATACGGCGGGCTGTGTATAACCACCGATGTGTGGGCACCACCAATTGGTGTAGGGGCGGGTTTACCCGCGAATGCGGTGGTGGCAGCGACGGTGGACGATGGGTAGAGATTGGCCAGCAGGGCCGGCCTCTTCGCGGGTAAACCCGCTCCTACGGGGGGGCTGTGTACAACCACCGATGTGTGGGCACCACTAATCTGTGTAGGTGCGGGTTTACCCGCGAATGCGGTGGTGGACGACGGGTAGAGATTGGCCAGCAGGGC
>NZ_JBICMK010000035.1:0-2004 GCF_043106315.1 Pseudomonas sp. FYR_5
CCCCTTCATCGAAACGCTGATAAGGAATGATGCATTACTGAGCTGAGTGCAACTCCTCCAACAACTACGACTTTTCTGACAGGCGCCTCTGAAACTCAAAAAAATTCAGACTTCGTGCGCAAAGCCCCTCCCCTCTCTACAACCCAGAAAACTCCCGGTACGTGGCTCTATGACACCACGCTAAACCGCGCATAACCCTTACCATACTTGGCTTTCGCATCGTTGACAGAGCGGCGCACGGGTCTATTTACTTGACACCTTTCACGGAAGATTACACGGCAATTGGATTGAAACGCTCACCGTGCATTTCAGGGAGATGCCCATGATCATGGATCGACTCGACCGGGTCGCACGTTGTCCCGTATCTGGCGAACAGGAGTAACCCCTCATGTTCGAAGCGGCCAGGTTCGGCGACGAGATATCGCACACCAGCGCGCTGGGAGGCTTCCTGATCGGGGCCGCCCTGGGGATTGCGCTGGTGGCCACGGTGGCCATCGCCACGTTCACCTGCGGGTTCGGCGTGGCCTTGCTGGCCGGCCTCGCAGCCGGCATCGGGGGCAGCTTGCTGACTGCCGCCGGAGAGGCGATAGGCAGTATGTTCTCGTCCCCCTCAGGGACGATAACCACTGCCTCACCCAACGTGTTCATCAACAGCCGCAAGGCCGCCCGCGTCGAAAAAAGCATCGGTGCCTGCGACAAGCACCCGGGGCCGGTGCAGATTGCCGAAGGCTCGACCAACGTCTTCATCAACAGCGTCGCCGCCGCGCGCAAGGGCGACAAGCTGACCTGCGGCGCCACCATTTCCGGTGGTTCGGACAACGTCATCATCGGCGGCGGCACCTACCGTTACCTGCCCGTGGACGATGAAGTCCCGGAGTGGCTGCGCACCACCGTGGATGTGCTGATGGCCATCGCCGGTGCCGCAGGCGGTATCGCCCAGCTGATCAAGGCGGGTACCCAGGCCGGCATGAAAGCCGTCATGCCTTGCGCGCTGAAGTTCACGGCCGGCTTCGTCGCCGGTGAGGTGGCCAGCCGTTACGTGGTCGAACCCGTGGCCCGCAAGGCTATCGGCGGCCTGGTCGGCAACCCGGTCGACCTCACGACGGGCCGCAAGCTGATCCCCGATGAAATCGACTTCAGCCTGCCGGGCCTGATGCCGATCGAGTGGTCGCGCTTCTACGCCAGCGACCTGACGGTCGACAGCGTACTCGGCCGCGGCTGGGTGCTGCCCTGGGAGCAGAGCCTGCGCCGCCAGGGGGCATTCATCTACCTCACCGACAACCAGGGCCGCGAAGTCCCGTTCGTGACCCTGCAACCGGGGCAGCGCATCTACAACCCGCACGAGCAGGTGTACCTGGTGTGCACCGAGGGCGGCCACTACATCCTGCAGACCCTCGACAACCTGTTCTTCTACTTCGGCGAAGTGCCAGACACCAACACCGAAGTGCCGCTGCAGCGTATCGAGAACGTCCTCGGCCACTTCCTGCACTTCACTCGCGCGCCCGACGGCACACTGACCGACATCAGCGCCACCGGCGGCACCCGCGTGCACCTGCACTACGACAACCCGCTGGGTCGCCTGACCGACATCAAGCGCGTGGTGAACAACGAAGCGGTGGAAACGCTTACCCAATACCGCTACGACGAACACGGCCAGCTGAGCGCGGTGATCAACCGCAACGGCGACACCGTGCGCAGTTTCAGCTACGCCGACGGCCTGATGGTGACCCACAGCAACGCGCTGGGGCTGGGCTGCCACTACCGTTGGCAAACCCAGGGCGACAGGCCACGCGTAGTCGAACACTGGACCAGCGACGGCGAGCACTACCACTTCCGCTACGACCTCGATAGCCGCACCAGCTGGGCCACCGACGTACTTGGCCGCGAGTTGGAAGTGCAGTACAACGCCGACCACCGCGTGGTCGCCAGCCGCGACTATGGCGGCGAGCGTTACGCCATCGAGCTGGACGAACACGGCAATATGGTTGGCCTGACCTTGCCGGA
>NZ_JBICMK010000036.1:0-35549 GCF_043106315.1 Pseudomonas sp. FYR_5
CCCGCATGGGCGCCTGAATACACCTGCGGCGAGGAGCCGTCGCGGCGCAGGTGTTGTTACCTCAATCCTTGGCCACCTCACGCGCCTTCTCTTGCGCATTGCGCTCGCGCTCTGCAACAACCTGTTGCTTGTCGCCGTGCAGTCGCTGCTGGTCTTCGCGGAAGGCTTGCCAGAACTGCCTGGAGCGCTCCGCACCGCCCTCGGCATAAACACTGGCGCTGCCCAGGGCAAGGGTGGCCAACAGCAGGTATTTGGTCAGGTTCATCGTGTTTGCCTCGTAGTAACCGATCGGACACGGCCATCCTAGCGAGGGCTGGCTAACGGCAAGGTGAGGCGGGGATTACAGTCCTGCAATGTGGCCTTGTGTGGACTGTTCGGGCCTCTTCGCGGGTAAACCCACTCCTACAGGAACGGGTTTATCCGCGAAGAGGCCCGAACAGACCGCCAGATAACAGCAGAATTACAAATCCGTTATCTGCATCGCAGGCCTTTTTTCATGCCGTAACATGGGGGCCCTTGACCCTGATGTCACTACAGGGTCAAGAATCGCCCCCTTTCAACACACCGAGCCCCCAATGCGCCTACTGATCATCGAGGACGAGCTGCGTACCGCCGACTACCTGCAACAAGGCCTGCGCGAAAACGGTTACGTGGTCGACTGCGCCCGCACAGGCACCGACGGCCTGCACCTGGCCCGCCAACAGGCCTATGACCTGATCATCCTCGACGTCAACTTGCCCGAAATCGATGGCTGGACCGTGCTGCAGCGGCTACGTGCCGAATCGGCCACGCGCATCATGATGCTTACCGCCCACGGTCGCTTGGCCGATCGGGTAAGAGGCCTGGACCTGGGCGCGGATGACTACCTGCTCAAACCTTTTGAGTTTCCTGAGCTACTGGCGCGCATCCGCAGCCTGCTGCGCCGCAACGACCAGCAACTGCAACCCAGCACCCTGCGCGTCGCTGACCTGGAGCTGGACCCCGGCCGCCACCGCGCCTACCGCGCCGGGCAACGCATCGACCTGACCGCCAAGGAGTTCGCCCTGCTGCACCTGCTAATGCGCCAGACTGGCGAAGTGTTGTCGCGCACGCAGATCATCTCACTGGTGTGGGACATGAACTTCGACTGCGACACCAACGTGGTCGAGGTCTCGATCCGGCGCCTGCGGGCGAAGATCGACGACCCGTTCGACAACAAGCTGATCCATACCCTGCGTGGTGTGGGCTACGTACTTGAGGCTCGCCTTTGAAAAACGCCAGCCTGTCGTTACGCCTGGGCCTGAGCGTTACATTGATGGGCGCCGCATTGGTGCTGCTGCTGGCCTGCCTGGCCGTGTTTGCCCTGGATCACGAACTGGACAGCCGCGCGCGCAAGGATTTGGCGCGCAAGATGCTTCAGGTCGAACACAACCTGCGTGTCGACCTGCGCAGCGAGGACCTGGGCAGCCGCGCCCATCCACTGCTGGATCTGGTGATGGGGCATGACAACCTGAGCCTCAGTGTACTGGCCCTCGACGGCCGCCACCCCCACCTGCTCAGCCTCGGCCCGGCCCTGGAATCGCGGGTCGGTGAACTGCACACCGATGCGCGCCTGGCCTTTCACGCCTGGCGTGACAGCGGCGGTAACCAGATCCTCACCGTTACCCGGCTGATGCGCCTGCGCGACAACACCCCCGTCAAGGTGATGATGTCGCTCAACCGCGCCGACGACAACGCCCTGCTGCAAGCCTACCTGCACTCCACGTTGCTCGCATTGCCACTGCTACTGGTTTTGATTGGTGCGGGGGCATGGTGGCTGATGCAGCGCGGCCTGAAACCGTTGCGGCACTTCCGGCGCATTGCCGGGCAGGTGTCGGCCCAGGACCTGCAGCATCGCCTGCCCGCTACCTGCTTGCCACAGGAACTGGCGGAACTGGCCGGCAGTATCAACGTGATGCTCGACCGCCTCGACCAAGGTGTCAGGCAGTTGTCGCAGTTCTCTGACGACCTGGCCCATGAACTGCGTACACCCTTGGGCAACCTGATGGGCAAGGCGCAGGTGACACTGGCCCGTGAGCGGGACAACGCCAACTATCGGGAAGTGCTGGAAGACAGTATCGAAGAGCTGACCCGGCTCAACCGCATCATCAACGACATGCTGTTTCTTGCCCAAGTCAGCCAGCCGCATACGCAGGTCGCATTGAAGCCCTTGGCGCTGGCCGACGAGGCAGCGCGGGTTGTCGAGCTGTTTGCCTACAGTGCCGAGCTGAAAGAAATTGAGCTAAGCGTTCAAGGCTGGGGAACAGCGCAGGGAGACCGGCTGATGTTTCAGCGGGCACTGTCGAACCTGTTGAGCAACGCCATACGGCACAGTCCGGAGGGTAAACCCATAGCTCTGCGCATCGAACGCTCGGGCAGCGAAGTACGGCTATCCGTGGAGAACCAGGGGCCGGGGGTGGCTGAAGAGCAACAGTCGCGCTTGTTCGAGCGGTTTTACCGGGTAGGTTCGGGGCGCTCGCGGCTGGAGGGCGGGACCGGGTTGGGGTTGGCGATCGTGAAGTCGATCATGCAGTTGCATGGCGGGCGGGTCGAGGTGAGCAGCTGCCCCCTGGGGCCTACCCGGTTTACCTTGGTGTTTCCTGCCGAGTGATCGGCCGCCTGTACCGGCCTCTTCGCGGGCTTGCCCGCTCCCACAGGTACCCCGCAGGCCTTGAGGCTGTGCAGCCCCTGTGGGAGCGGGCAAGCCCGCGAAGAGGCCGGTACAGGCGACCAACAATCAGCGCGAAGCCGCCACGATCAGCGCCTTCATTTCAGCCACAGCAGCCTTGAAGCCGACAAACAGGGCATGCGCCACCAGTGCATGGCCAATGTTAAGCTCATTGATACCCTTGATCGCCGCCACCGCCTCGACGTTGTGGTAGTGCAGCCCGTGACCCGCATTGACGATCAGCCCCTGCCCCACGCCAAACGCCACACCATCGACGATCCGCTTGAGCTCTTCAGCCACTTCGGTAGGGGTTTCGGCATCGGCATAACGACCAGTGTGAAGCTCGATGGCCGGTGCGCCAACCCGACGCGAGGCCTCGATCTGCCGCTCGTCGGCGTCGATGAACAGCGACACCTCGGCACCGGTACGCGCCAGCCGTTCCACTGCAGCCTTGATCCGCGCTTCCTGCCCCGCCACATCCAGGCCGCCTTCGGTGGTCAGCTCCTGACGGGTTTCGGGAACCAGGCAGATGTGCGCCGGGCGAATCTTCTCGGCAAAGGCCATCATCTCTTCGGTGACGCCCATCTCGAAGTTCATGCGGGTTTGCAGCACATCCTTGAGCAGCAAGACATCACGCTCCTGGATGTGCCGGCGGTCTTCACGCAGGTGCACGGTGATGCCATCGGCGCCTGCTTCCTCGGCGTCCAGGGCTGCCTTGACCGGGTCAGGGTAGCGCGTGCCACGGGCCTGGCGCAGGGTCGCCACGTGGTCGATGTTTACGCCAAGAAGCATGCGGTTGCTGTGAGTCACGAAAGGCTCTCCTGAAGATTGAGCCCAACAGCATACGTCCTGATCAGCGCTTGCGAAACAGTTCCCGGCTGACCAACGGTTTTGCCCCCAGGTGAACCGCCAGTGCCTGGCGCATCAGCCGCTTCGCGGCAAGCAAGGCGCCAGGGGCGTCCCAGTCGGTTTGGGCCAGGGCCAGCAGTTCGGTGCCACGGAACAAACCGGGCTGCGCCAGCTCTACCCGCTCCAGGCCGGCATCGACGCGCAAGCGGTACAGGCCATCGGCGGCAATGGGCTGCTCGTCGACGTCATGGTGCAAGGAAAACGCATAACCGAGTTCGTCCAGCAGCCGCCATTCGAACGAGCGCAGCAGGGGTTCCAGCGGGCGCCCGGCGCTCAGTGCCTGCAAGGTCAAGGCGTAGTGCTCGAACAGGGCCGGGAACGGCGCTTCGGCAGGCAGCAGGCGCATCAGCAGCTCATTGAGGTACAACCCGCTGAACAGGGCATCGCCGTGTAGCCAGGCGGCGATGCCGGTGCTGTCCATGCGGCCGACATTCTTCAACTCGCCGCGCCCACGCAGCTCCACCTCCAGCGACACGAACGGTCGCACCAGGCTGCCGCCCTTACCCCGTGCGCGACGCAACACGGCACGCATGCGGCCCTGCGGGGTGAAAAAGTCCACCAGCGCGCTGGTTTCCTTGTAGGCACGGCTATGCAGTACGTAGGCTGGCTGGGGGGTGGGTTGGTCCATGCACTATCTCTGGGGCCTGATGTACGTGTGGGAGCGGGCGTGCCCGCGAAAGCGTCAGTGAACTCACTATCGCATTCGCGGGCACGCCCGCTCCCACAGCAATAACCGACCGGTCAGGTAATTACAGGTCGCCGTAGCCCAGCGAACGCAGTGCACGCTCGTCATCGGACCAGCCGCCTTTGACCTTGACCCACAGGTTGAGCATGATCTTGGAATCGAACAGCACTTCCATGTCCTTGCGCGCCTCGGACCCGATGCGCTTGATGCGCTCGCCCTTGTCACCAATGATGATTTTCTTCTGGCCGTCGCGCTCAACCAGGATCAGCGCGTGAATGTGCAGCACATGACCCTGCTGCTTGAATTCCTCGATTTCGACGGTGATCTGGTACGGCAGCTCCGCACCCAACTGGCGCATGATTTTCTCGCGTACCAGTTCAGCGGCGAGGAAGCGGCTGCTACGGTCGGTGATCTGGTCTTCGGGGAAGAAATGATCGTTCTCGGGCAGGTGCTTGGCGATCTGTGCTTCCAGCGCTTCAAGGTTGTGCCCCTGCTGCGCGGAAATCGGCATCACCTCGGCGTTCGGCAGTTGCTCTTGGAGCCACTGCAGGTGCGGGATCAGCTCGGCTTTCTCTTCCATGCGGTCGGTCTTGTTGACTGCGATGATCAGCGGGCCGGTCACATACTGCACGCGCTCCAGAACCAGCTGGTCCTCGTCGGTCCACTTGGTACGGTCGACCACGAAGATAACCACGTCGACGTCCTTGAGGGCTGCCGAGGCGTTGCGGTTCATGTAGCGGTTCAGTGCCTTGTCGTTGGCCTTGTGCATCCCCGGGGTATCGACATAGATCGCCTGCACATCACCTTCGGTCTTGATGCCGAGCATGTTGTGGCGGGTGGTCTGGGGCTTGCGCGAGGTAATCGCCAGCTTCTGACCGAGGATGTGGTTGAGCAGGGTCGACTTGCCGACGTTGGGGCGGCCGACAATGGCTACGTAGCCGCAGCGGGTCGGGTTGCTATCAGTCATTGCCATTCTCCACGCCCAGGGCGATCAGTGCAGACGCGGCGGCGACTTGCTCGGCAATACGCCGGCTAACGCCCTGACCACGGCTCTTGTTGTTCAGCAGTACCACTTCGCATTCGACGAAGAAGGTCCGGCAGTGTGGTTCACCCTGGATATCCACTACTTCGTAACGCGGCAGCTCACAGCTGCGCGACTGCAGGAACTCTTGCAGGCGGGTTTTCGGATCTTTATTGGTGTCGACCAGTGTCAGGCCTTCAAACTCATCGGCCAGCCAGGCCAGGATGCGCTCCCGGGCGGTGTCCATGTCAGCGTCCAGGTAGATGGCACCAATCAGTGCCTCCAGGGCGTCGGCCAGGATCGACTCGCGGCGAAAGCCGCCGCTCTTGAGTTCTCCGGAACCCAGGCGCAGGTAATCGCCCAGGTCAAATCCACGGGCCAGACGGGCCAGGGTCTCACCCTTGACCAGCCGCGCACGCAGCCGCGACAACTGGCCTTCACGGGCCTGCGGAAAACGCTCGAACAGCGCTTCACCGGCAACGAAGTTGAGAATGGCGTCACCGAGGAACTCCAGGCGCTCATTGTTGCGCCCGGCGTAACTGCGATGGGTCAGCGCCAGGAGCATCTGGTCCTGGTTCTTGAAGGTGTAACCGAGCTTTCGCTCCAGACCGGCAAGGGAAGCACTCATGCGGCCACCCGATCGTTGTTCAACGCGTTGTTCAAATCAACATCCTGAAAGACTGTTTGGCTGTGGTCCGCCGATCGATCTGCGGCGAATCTCCCGATCCCTGAGAACACAGCCTATGTCAGAAATGCATTCGGCGCTGCCTGCTGGACAGCGCCGATGGGTATCAATGGATCAGGCCAACCCGCGACAGGTTGGGCAAGTGGCTGAGCTTGGGCTCTGGCCAGCTCATCCACACCGCGAAGGCCTTGCCGACAATGTTCCGGTCCGGAACCATGCCGTGCAGTTCCTTGGGAATGTTTGGGTCATCCCAGAAACGGCTATCGTTGGAGTTGTCGCGGTTGTCGCCCATCATGAAGTAATGGCCCGCTGGCACGGTCCACTGCTGGTCCGGCGGCATGCGATAACGGCTCATTTCCTTGCGGATCAGGTGCTCGGTCTCGCCGAGCTTTTCCTTGTACAGCTGAGCGCTGCCCAGGGTACCCGGCTCGCTGCCCACCAGTTGTTCGGCAACGGACTGACCGTTGACGAACAGCCGCTTGTCGTTGGTGTAGCGGACCACGTCACCCGGCAGGCCGACCACACGCTTGATGTAGTTGACATTCGGGTCGCTCGGGTAGCGGAACACCATCACATCCCCGCGTTGCGGGTCACCGACCGCAATGACCTTCTTGTCGATCACCGGCAGGCGAATGCCGTACGAGAACTTGTTCACCAGGATGAAGTCGCCCACTTCCAGGGTCGGCTTCATCGATCCCGAAGGGATCTGGAACGGCTCGACCAGGAACGAACGCAGCACCAGCACGATGAACAGCACCGGGAAGAACGACTTGCCGTACTCGACCAGCAACGGCTCCTTGTTCAGCCGTTCGACCACCGCCATCTCAGGCTGGCTGACGCTGCCTTGATAGTTGGCGATTGCCGCACGCCGGCGCGGAGCCAGGAACAGCAGGTCGATCAAGCCCAGCAGACCGCAGATGAAGACGGCGATGACTAGCAACAGCGGGAAATTTAGCGACATAGGACCTAGCTATCCAACCTGAGCACGGCGAGGAAGGCTTCTTGTGGAATTTCCACATTGCCCACCTGTTTCATGCGTTTCTTACCGGCCTTCTGCTTCTCCAGCAGCTTTTTCTTACGGCTGACGTCACCGCCGTAGCACTTGGCCAGTACGTTCTTTCTGAGCGCCTTGACGGTTGTCCGCGCAATGATCTGGCCGCCAATGGCTGCCTGGATCGCTACGTCGAACATCTGCCGAGGGATCAGTTCCTTCATCTTCTCGGTCAACGCACGGCCTTTGTAGGCCGCGTTGTCGCGGTGCACGATCAATGCCAGGGCATCGACCTTGTCGCCGTTGATCAGTACATCCAGCTTGACCAGGTTGGCCGACTGGTAGCGGTCGAAATGGTAGTCCAGCGAAGCATAGCCGCGGCTGGTGGATTTGAGACGGTCGAAGAAGTCGAGCACCACTTCGTTCATCGGCATGTCGTAACGCACCTGCACCTGGCTGCCGAGGAACTGCATGTCGCGCTGTACGCCACGCTTCTCGATGCACAGGGTGATGACGTTGCCCAGGTGCTCTTGCGGGACCAGGATGGTCGCGGTGACGATCGGCTCGCGGAAGTCGGCTACAGCCGAGACGTCCGGCAGCTTGGACGGGTTGTCGACGACGATGGTTTCGCCGGTTTTCAACTCCAGCTCGTAGATCACGCTTGGTGCGGTGGTGATCAGGTCCAGGTCGTACTCGCGCTCCAGGCGCTCCTGGATGATCTCCATGTGCAACATGCCCAGGAAACCGCAACGGAAGCCAAAGCCCAGCGCGTCGGAGCTTTCCGGCATGTACTGCAGCGAGGAGTCGTTCAGGGTCAGCTTCTGCAAAGCGTCGCGGAAATCCTCGAAGTCGTCGGAGCTGACCGGGAACAGGCCGGCGTAGACCTGCGGCTGGATCTTCTTGAAGCCTGGCAACACTTCGACCTCAGGGGTCGAGGACAGGGTCAGGGTGTCGCCAACCGGGGCGCCGTGAATGTCCTTGATGCTGGCGATGATGAAGCCTACTTCACCGGCTTTCAGATCGGCAGTCTGGGTATGTTTCGGGGTGAAGACACCGACGCTGTCGACCAGGTGCACCTTGCCGGTGGACTTGACCAGGATCTTGTCGCCTTTCTTGACGCGGCCCTGGCGCACGCGCACCAGCGAGACCACACCCAGGTAGTTGTCGAACCAGGAGTCGATGATCAGGGCTTGCAGCGGTGCATCGATCTCGCCTTTCGGCGCGGGGATGGTGTGCACCAGGCGCTCGAGCACCTCGTCCACGCCCATGCCGCTCTTGGCGCTGCAGGCTACGGCGTCGGTGGCGTCGATACCGATGATCTTCTCGATCTCGTCCTTGACACGGTCAGGGTCGGCCTGGGGCAGGTCCATCTTGTTCAGGACCGGCATGACCTCCAGGCCCTGCTCAATGGCGGTGTAGCAGTTGGCTACGGACTGGGCTTCCACGCCCTGGCCGGCGTCGACCACCAGCAGCGCCCCCTCACAGGCCGCCAGCGAGCGCGAGACTTCGTAGGTGAAGTCGACGTGGCCGGGGGTATCGATGAAGTTCAGCTGGTAGATCTTGCCGTCCTGCGCCTTGTAGTGAAGCGTGACGCTGTGGGCCTTGATGGTGATACCGCGCTCACGCTCCAGGTCCATGGAATCGAGCACCTGGGCTTCCATCTCGCGCGCCGTCAGGCCGCCGCACATCTGGATGAAACGGTCAGCCAGCGTCGACTTGCCATGGTCGATGTGGGCGATGATGGAGAAATTGCGGATATGACTCAAATCACTCACGGGTCAACACTCGAAAAGGCTGCGAGCCGGACGCCCGCCGAAAAATAGCCGGGAATTGTACCTTAAGCTGCTGGGTTATGGGAGATTCCTCTGTCCGACTGTACACAGCAATCATTCCCGCAATTGTGAATATTCATGAAAAAGGGCAGCCGAAGCTGCCCTTTCGCCTTGCGAAACCGCTTATTCAGCGAGCTTGAAGGTGATGAAGCTGGCGCGGCCCTGACGCAGCACGCGCATCGACACAGAACGGTTCTTCGGCAGTTCCTTGGCGATTTCGGTGAATTCCTTGGCCGAACCGATGGCCTGGTTGTTCAGATGGCTGATGACATCACCCGGGCGCAAGCCGATCATGGCTGCCGGGCCATCCTGCACTTCCTTGATGACCACGCCACCTTTGAGCTCCAGCGACTTTTTCTGCTCGGCGGTCAGGTCGGCGACCGATACCCCCAGGCGGTTGCTGCTGCGCTCGGCGCTGCCGTCGGCACCGGTGCCGATGTCGACGTCGTCGTCCGGCAGTGCACCGACGCTGATGTTGAGGGTCTGGCGTTTGCCGTTGCGGATGATTTCCAGCTTGGCCTTCTCGCCATCCTTGAGGCTGCCAACCAGGTGCGGCAGATCGGCCGACATGACGATTGGCTGACCGTTCATGCTGAGGATCACGTCGCCCACCTGCAGGCCGCCCTTGGCCGCCGGGCCGTCTTCCAACACCTGGGCCACCAGGGCACCCGCCGGCTTGTCCAGGCCGAACGATTCAGCCAGGTCCTTGTTGACCTCCTGAATCACCACGCCCAGCCAGCCGCGGCTGACCTTGCCGTCTTTCTTCAACTGGTTGGAGACATCGATCGCCACATCGATCGGGATGGCGAACGACAGGCCCATGAAACCGCCAGAACGGGTGAAGATTTGCGAGTTGATACCCACCACTTCGCCTTTCATGTTGAACAGCGGGCCGCCGGAGTTACCCGGATTGATGGCAACGTCGGTCTGGATGAACGGTACGTAGGTGTCATTGGGCAGGGTCCGGCCCTTGGCGCTGACAATACCTTTGGTCACCGAATGGTCGAAGCCGAACGGGGAACCGATGGCCAGTACCCACTCGCCCACCTTGAGCTTCTCGGAATCACCCAGCTTCACGGTCGGCAGGTTCTTGCCGTCGACCTTCAGCAGCGCCACGTCGGTACGCGGGTCGGTGCCGACCAGCTTGGCCTGCAGCTCGCTGCGGTCCGACAGGCGGACGATGATCTCATCAGCATCGGCCACCACATGGTTATTGGTCAGCACATAGCCATCACTGGAGATGATGAAGCCCGAGCCCAGCGACTGTGCCTCGCGCTGGCGGTCGCCGCGCGGCGAGCGCGGCTGCTGTGGCATGTTGCGCTCGAAGAATTCACGGAACATCGGCGGCAGGCCTTCCAGGTCCGGCATCTGACCTGCCGCGATCCGGCGGTCAGGCAGCTTCTGCTTGGTACTGATGTTGACCACCGCCGGCGAAGCCTGCTCCACCAGGGTGGTGAAGTCCGGCAGGGCTTCCTCGGCCTGGGCGGTGAGTACCTGGCCGAGCATCAGCACAGCAGCGAACATTATTAGGTAGGATTTCAAGCGTGGTATTGACATACGACTCCCGTCACAACGAGCGGTAGTTTAGAAAGACCCCTGCACAAAGCAGAAAAGGCCAGGCTCTTCAAAGCCTGACCTATAGAAAATTTGCCGATAGATTGCAAATGACAATGCTTTAATTTCATTTCAGCCGCATGACCGCCCACCTTGGCTCAACCCGCAAAAACGTGCCATTACTGGCGCGCCTGGGCATCCTGGGGGCGCATCGACAGGGCGACGCGCTCTGCCGTACCCAGCGGGATTTCGCCAACCACGGTCACCATCACTTTGCCCTTTGGTGTATTCAGGCGACGCGAAACCGCCGAGGTCGGGCCTAACTGGGTGCGCATGTCGGTGCCGCCATCATCGCTCACTTGCTCGATGAATACCGAAAAACGCGCCAGGCCGTCGTCGTACATCAGGCTGCTGACCGAACTGTTGCGCTTGGGATCGCGGCGTACCGAGCTGTTGACCAGCTCGAAACCGGGTGGCAGCCAGTCCGAACGCCAACCCGCGGCGCTATCATTGCTCCCGGCCGCCAGTTGCTGCACTGGCTTGCAAGCAGCACCTGGACGCAGGTCTGCGTCGCTGGGGATGTCATCGATATCGAGACGGGTCATCTGGAAGCGTTCCAGCAACTGCCCCTTGTCGTTGAGCATCAACGAACGCAGCGGCAAGCCCGAGTGACGGTCCAGATGCAATTCGAAAGCATAGCGGTGCTGATCGCGTGGAGTGAGCGTGATGATCACGGCATCGCGCCCGGCGACCCGCGACTTGCCTGCCACACTCAAATCGTACCAGCCCATCAGTTTCAGCGGATCAAGCACACGCGGTGCGGTGTCCGGCGGCGCCATGACACCGCTGGCCAAGGCCCCACTGACGCACTCCACCTTGCCATCCACGCGCACGATTTCCTGGGCGGTGCCATCAAGCTGCAACAGCCGCTCGCTGACTTTGCCGTCCTCGACCCTGTGCCAGATGTCGTGAGAGGAGAAACTGCCATTGCGTTCGTAGACGAACGAACCTTGATAGCTCTGTTTTTGCTCGGCCTGTGCCAGCTTGTTCAGCCACTCACTCGCCTCAGGCGAAGAATTGGCCGCCAATGCTGGCACCGTCATGCAGCTGCCAATCAGCAGCGACAGGAGAGGTAGCGCGCGCATGATCCTCCTTACTTAACGGTTTTCCAGGCTGGCGGCGCGGGCATACGGCAATGCGGTTTCAGTGCCCTTGAGCGCAGATTCCTGGGCATGCTGGCGCAGGTAGCCTGGCAGACGCTGATCCCAGCCGGCCTGGTTCTGCAGCACGCCATTGGCCATTGGCCCGGTCGGTTGCTCACTGCTCTCACTATAGCCTGCCAAAACGGCCGGGCCTTGCGCTTGTGGCACACTCAGGCCTTGCTGGACTGGCTGCTGGGCAGCAAGCTCAGCCCCAGTGATCTCGTCCTGGTTGTACATACGTACACCCGCCAGCACCGCCACGGTAACCGAGGCCGCTACCGCCAGACGGCCAATGCTGCGCCAGGGGCCTTTCTTGACCTTGGCTGGCACGGCTTCGTCGGCCAGTGCAGCAGACACCGCCGAGGCGATATCCAGATTAGGCAGCAGCAGCTCCTTGTGCATGGCTGCACGGGCAACCTGGTAACGCGACCAGGTGGCACGGGTTTCGGCTTCGTCGACGGCGTTCAACACCCGACGCAATTCCAGTTCATCCGCTTCGTTATCCATCACCGCGGACAGCGATTCCTGCAAAGCTTCACGACTCATGGCGGTTCCTCTCTTGGCGCTGTCGCCGCTGTCTCAGGTTTCCTGCAACAACGGCTGCAGGGCTTTATCTATGGCCTCCCGAGCGCGGAAGATTCGAGAGCGCACGGTACCCACCGGACATTGCATGACACTGGCAATGTCTTCATAACTCAGCCCGTCGAACTCGCGTAGCGTCAATGCCGTACGCAGGTCTTCGGGCAGTTGCTGGATGGTGCGATGGACGGTGCCTTCGATTTCATCCCGCAACAACGAGCGCTCTGGTGACTCGAGATCCTTGAGGCCATGATCGCCGTCGTAAAACTCCGCATCCTCGGAGCTCACATCACTGTCTGGCGGCCGTCTTCCACGGGACACCAGGTAGTTCTTCGCCGTGTTGATGGCGATGCGGTACAGCCACGTATAAAACGCACTGTCGCCGCGGAAGTTGCCAAGCGCACGGTAGGCCTTGATGAAGGCTTCCTGTGCTACATCCTGGGCCTCGTGGGTATCGTGGACAAACCGCACGATCAACCCGAGAATCTTGTGCTGATACTTCAGCACCAACAGATCGAAAGCTCGCCTGTCGCCGCGCTGCACGCGCTCGACAAGCTGCTGATCCTCTTCCTGGGTTAGCATGAACACTCCTCAGTGAACTCGAAGGAGCGTTGCATCAGCCATCGTTCAGGCTTGCAACCATAGACTCGGGCTTTGCGCAAAAGTTCTCCCCTCCAAGCAAGTTTCCTGCAGCCCTTGGTCGGCTTGCACGGAAGACGCGGCGCGGTCACGGCCGGCTACGTCGATAATCAGGTTTCAAATACGCAGGGGTAAAGCCCGGAAAGGCCTGCCGCCCTGCGTCGCCGCGGCAAATTGTGGCGTGCGGGCAGCCTTCATAGGATTTCCGGCCATGTCGGAAAGTTCCCACAAAGGTTATCGCAACCTGGCAGGCAGCATGGAAATTGGCCACCTGGGGCTGCTATAAAGGCATCCGACCACGTTTAACGATAGTTTCACAATGCCATCCGCGCGTGACCATTGTGCCGTGCCCCTCCCAAAGATTACTAGTGTCCCGACATGAGCCAACAATTCCAACATGATGTCCTGGTGATCGGCAGCGGTGCCGCCGGTCTCAGCCTGGCACTTAACCTCCCCAACCACCTTCGCGTTGCCGTGTTGAGCAAGGGCGACCTGGCCAATGGCTCGACCTTCTGGGCCCAGGGCGGCGTCGCTGCCGTGCTGGACAATACCGATACTGTGCAGTCGCATGTCGAGGACACCCTCAATGCTGGCGGCGGGCTGTGCCATGAAGACGCGGTGCGCTTTACCGTCGAGCACAGCCGCGAAGCGATCCAGTGGCTGATCGAGCAAGGCGTGCCCTTCACCCGCGATGAGCACTACAGCGTCGACGATGGTGGCTTCGAGTTCCACCTCACCCGTGAAGGGGGCCATAGCCACCGGCGCATCATCCACGCCGCCGACGCTACCGGCGCGGCAATTTTCACGACGCTGCTGGAACAGGCTCGCCAGCGCCCGAACATCCAGCTGCTGGAGCAGCGGGTGGCGGTCGACCTGATCACCGAACGCCGTCTGGGCCTACCCGGCGAACGCTGCCTGGGCGCCTACGTGCTCGACCGCAACACCGGTGAGGTAGACACGTTCGGCGCGCGCTTCACCGTGCTGGCCACTGGCGGTGCGGCCAAGGTCTACCTCTATACCAGCAACCCCGATGGTGCCTGCGGCGACGGTATCGCCATGGCCTGGCGGGCCGGCTGCCGGGTGGCGAACCTGGAATTCAACCAGTTCCACCCCACCTGCCTGTATCACCCGCAGGCCAAGAGCTTCCTGATCACCGAAGCCCTGCGCGGCGAAGGCGCCCTGCTGCGCCTGCCCAACGGCGAACGTTTCATGCCGCGCTTCGACCCGCGCGAAGAGCTGGCCCCCCGGGACATCGTGGCCCGCGCCATCGACCACGAGATGAAGCGCCTGGGCGTGGACTGCGTATACCTGGACATCACTCACAAGCCTGCTGATTTCGTCAAGAGCCACTTCCCCACGGTGTACGAGCGCTGCCTGGCCTTTGGCATCGATATCACCCGTCAGCCGATACCGGTGGTGCCTGCGGCGCATTACACCTGCGGCGGGGTGATGGTCGACGACTGCGGCCACACCGACGTGCCTGGCCTGTATGCCATCGGCGAAACCAGTTTCACCGGCCTGCACGGCGCCAACCGCATGGCCAGCAACTCGCTGCTGGAATGTTTTGTCTATGGTCGCGCCGCCGCTGCCGACATCCAGGCGCACCTGGAGCAAGTGGCCCTGCCCAAGGCCTTGCCCGGCTGGGACGCCAGCCAGGTGACCGACTCGGACGAGGATGTGATCATTGCGCACAACTGGGACGAACTGCGGCGCTTCATGTGGGACTACGTCGGCATCGTACGCACCAGCAAGCGCCTGCAGCGGGCCCAGCACCGCATTCGCCTGCTGCTGGATGAAATCGACGAGTTCTACAGCAACTACAAGGTCAGCCGTGACCTGATCGAGCTGCGCAACCTGGCGCAGGTGGCCGAGCTGATGATCCTGTCAGCCATGCAGCGCAAGGAAAGCCGTGGGTTGCATTACACACTGGATTATCCGGGGATGCTGGACGAGGCCAAGGACACCATCCTCAGCCCGCTCTGAAAACGGCGTCGCGGCCTTCGTGGGCTCGCCCGCTGCCACAGGAATTTGACTGCCTTGCAGCATTGCGCGGTACCTGTGGGAGCGGGCGAGCCCGCGAAGAAGCTGACCCGGTCTTGATCTATGCCCGGCTCACCTCGGCCCAGCGCCGCCGGCTGAACTTCAACCGCACCCGCAAGCGCCGATGCTCGTCAGCCCCTAGCGCATCCTGAGGTATGCACTGGCTTTGCCCCAGCCAACGCCCCACCCGCTCAAAGCGCAAAACCACCAGCCGTGGCAACGCCACGCTGTCCCGGCACAACCGAACCCGCTGCCAGCCACGGGCACGGCTGAGCACCTGCCAGCCCCGCACATCACGGCGCAGGCCGACAACAGCATGGTCATGGGTCAGCAGAATACGTCGGGGAATGGCCCAGCAAGCGTGGGCCGAGCAGGCGGCGACAACCGATAAGGCCAACCACCCGGGCAGCGGGCTCGCCCACACGGCAAGCCACGCCAGAACCTGACAAGCCAGGTAGACCGCCAGCAGCAGGCGCGAGCCTTGCCAGCGGCACTCGAAGCACTCACTTGGGCTGGACACGGTCCAGAATGATGCGAACCATGCGCTGCAGTTCCGGGTCTTCGGACTCGGTGCGCTCCATGAACCAGCCGAACATGTCCTGATCCTCGCAGCTCAAGAGACGCACGTACAGTTCACGGTCGGTCTCATTGAGGGTGGGGTAGACTTCCTGGGTGAAAGGCACCAGCAGTACGTCCAGTTCCAGCATGCCGCGGCGGCTGTGCCAGAAAAGCCGGTTGAGTTCAGTTTGTTCGACCATGGGGCCCTCCTCGAATGGGCCGCCAGTATACAGCCAGGCGCGCGAAGCGACACCGGGCGTTGGTCTAGTCACCTACCTATTTTGTTACCGGCGTTCTATGATGGCCGCCAGTCTTTAGCCACCGCGATGACCCATGGCCGATTCCGCTTTCTTCTGCCCCCTGTCCCACGAGGGCATCCTCGCCGTCCGCGGCTCCGATGCAGGCAAGTTCCTGCAAGGCCAGCTGACCTGCAACATCAACTACCTCAGCCAGGAATACGCCAGCCTCGGCGCCCGCTGCATGGTCAAGGGACGCATGCAGTCGAGCTTCCGTATAGTGCCCGAAGGCAACGGCTACCTGCTGGCCATGGCCAGCGAACTGCTCGACGCACAACTGGCCGACCTGAAAAAGTACGCCGTGTTCTCCAAGGCCACGCTGACCGACGAAAGCACAGCATGGGTACGCTTCGGCCTGCAAGGTGGCGACTCTGCACTGCAGGCGCTGGGGCTTGTCGTGCCCGCAGCCGCCGGTAGCACCGTGCGCCATGATAGGCTGATCGCCATCACCGCATCCGCTGGCCGGGTTGAACTGTGGGTGCCGGCAGCTGAAGCCGAGCCTGTACGCCAGGCCCTTGCCGCAGCGCTGCCCGAAGGCAGTATCAACGACTGGCTGCTGGGGCAGATTCGCGCAGGTATCGGCCAGGTCATGGGCCCGACCCGTGAGCTGTTCATCCCGCAGATGATCAACCTGCAGGCTGTCGACGGCGTCAGCTTCAAGAAAGGCTGCTACACCGGCCAGGAAATCGTCGCCCGCATGCAGTACCTGGGCAAACTCAAACGCCGCCAGTACCGCCTGGCACTGGACCAGCAGGCCATTCCGGCCCCGGGCGCCGAGATTTTCTCGCCCACCCATGGTTCGTCGGTCGGTGAAGTGGTCATTGCTGCCGGCAACGGCGCGGGCTGCGAACTGCTCGCGGTGCTCAGCGCCGAGGCGGTGGAAGACGGCAACCTGCACCTGGGCAGCCTCGAAGGCCCGCGCCTGCAGGTACTGACCCTGCCTTACGAACTGGACCGCGACCGGGAAATCCAGCGCTGACCAGCCTGCCCCACCCTTGTGGCGGGGCCGCACCACCACTGCGGTAGACATGCCCATGAACAAGCTGGCCGAGTTGGTTCAAGCACAATTGCTCGACGCCATCGAAAAGGATGACCTGGTCCTGCCAACCCTGCCCGAGGTTGCCTTGAGCATCCGCGAAGCAGCGGAAGACAGCGAGATCAGCGTAGCGGCCCTGAGCAAGGTGATCGGTCGCGACGCGGCCCTTTCAGCACGCCTGATCAAGGTCGTCAACAGCCCACTGCTGCGTGCTGCGGTCGAGGTTACCGACCTGCATACCGCCATCACGCGGCTAGGCATCAACTACAGCTGCAACCTGGCCATCGGCCTGGTGATCGAGCAGATTTTCCATGCCCGCTCGTCCGCAGTCGAGCAGAAACTGCGCGATATCTGGGCCAGTAGCCTGGAAGTGGCGGGCATCAGCTACGAAATCTGCCGCCGCTTTACACCCCTCAAGCCTGACCAGGCCACCTTGGGTGGGCTGGTCAACCAGATTGGCGCGCTGCCGGTACTCATCTATGCCGAAGAGCACAACGAACTGTTGTCCGACCCGGTTTGCCTGCATTACGTGATCGAGCAACTCCAGCCGGTGCTGGGGGACAAGATCCTCAAGGCCTGGGAGTTTCCGGAGCAGTTGGTCCACCTGCCAAGCCAGGTTCATGACCTGGACCGCCAGACGGACAAGATCGATTACATCGACATCGTGCAGATCGCCCGCTGCATCAGCCAGCGCGGGCGCCACCGGCCATTGGCTGCGCTACCGGCTTACCGCCATCTGGGGCTGCCGTTTGGCACCGAGCTGGAGGTCGATGAACTGCTAGAGGCGCGGAGCATGTTGCGCTGAGCTGTAACAGCCTGCCAGGGCCCTTTCGCAGGTGAGCCCGCGAAAGGGCCGACACAGGCAAGCCATCAATCCGCTATAAAACTCACCCGTACCCGCAACCCGCCCTTCTCGCCATCATGCAGGCTCACCTGAGCCAGGTGCGCCCGACAGATCTCGCCAACGATCGCCAGCCCTAATCCACTGCCCTGCGCACTTCGCCGGTAGAAGCGCTCGAACACCCGTTCGCGCTCGGCCTCGGGAATACCTGGCCCGTCGTCTTCCACTTCCAGCACTGCCGGCGCCATTACCCGCAAAATCACATTGCCACCCGCTGGCGTATGCGCCAAGGCATTGTCCACCAGGTTGCTCAACAACTCGTTGAGCAACGTCGGCTCCCCTTTCAGCCATACCGGCGCCTCGGCCTCCAGCGCCAGCGCCACCCCGCGCTTGTGCGCCAAAGGCGCCATGGCCATGCCCAGCTCGCGGGCCAACTGGCTCAAGTCCAGACGCTGCGCACCGCCTTCAGCGATTGCCCGTGCGCCATTCTCGACTCGCGCCAACGATAACAGCTGGTTGGCCAGATGGGTCAGCCTGTCGGTACCCTGGGCTGCAGACTCCAAGGTCTGCCGCCACTCCTGCGGCTCGGCCGAGCGCAAGCCCAGCTCGACCCGCGCCTTCAATGCCGCCAGCGGCGTACGCAGTTCGTGGGCCGCGTCGGCAATGAACTGCGCCTGGCGCTCGAACTGGCCACGCAAGCGCTCGGTAAAGTGGTTCAAGGCGCGCACCAACGGGCTCAGTTCACGCTGTACCTGTACCACCGGCAACGCTCGCAAGTCGTCCGGCTGGCGTTCTTCCACCGCTGTGCGCAGGCGCTCCAAAGGCCGCAACGCGGCGCTCACGGCAAACCACACCATCACCAACGCCGCCAGTGCCAGCATGCCCAGACGCAGCAGGGTATCGGCCATCAACCCTCGGGCCATACGCACCCGCGCTTCCTCGGTTTCGGCTACGCGGATTTCTGCCATGCCGTTCATGTTCGGCTCGCTTACCGGCTTAAGCAGGCTGACCACACGAACGTCCTGGCCAAGGTAAGTGGCGTTGTAGAAACGCGCCAATGCCGGATAGTCATCGGTGCGCGGCGTGCCAGGCGGCGGTGGCGGCAGGTTCTCGTAGCCAGAAATCAGCCTTTGCTTGATATCCAGCACCTGATAGTAAATGCGCCCCGCACTGTCATAGGCGAATGTGTCCAGCGCCACGTAAGGCACATCCGCGCTCAACGAACCATCACGCTGCGACAGGCCCGCGGCGATGGTCCTCGCCGAAGCCAGCAGGGTGCGGTCGTAGGCGGTGTCGGCGGCCTCGCGGCCATTCCAGTAGGCGCTAAGGCCGCTGGCCAGCATCAGCACCACCAGCAACAGTGCCAAATTACCCAGCAAGCGCCCGCGCAGGCTGCCGTTGTCACGCATCGCGGTGCTCGAGCAAATAGCCCAGACCGCGGAAAGTGACGATGGCCACAGGGTGCCCGTCGAGCTTCTTGCGCAGCCGGTGAATGTAGATTTCGATGGCGTCAGGGCTGGCTTCTTCGTCCAGGCCAAACACCTGGGCAGCCAGCTGCTCCTTGCTCATCACCCGGCCCGGACGAGCGATCAGCGCTTCCAGCACACTCTGCTCGCGCGAAGTCAGCGCCAGGTTGTCGTCACCGAGGGTGAAGCGCCGGGTGTCCAGGTCATACACCAACGGCCCACAGCGTTGCTGGCGCTCGCCACCGAGCACACTACGACGCAGCAAGGCCTTGACCCGCGCTTCCAGTTCGGTCAGCTCAAACGGCTTGGCCAGATAATCGTCGGCGCCCAGGTTCAGGCCATGGACCCGGTCCTTGACGTCGCTGCGCGCAGTCAGCATCAGCACCGGCAAAGTCTTGCCACGTCCTCGCAGACGCGCCAGCACCTCAAAGCCGTCCATGCGCGGCAGGCCGACATCCAGCACTGCCACAGCGTATTCCTCACTGGCCAGCGCCAGGTCGGCCGCCACGCCGTCATGCAGCACATCTACGGTCAGACCATGGCTTTTCAAGGCCTGGGCCACGCTTTCGGCCAGTTGCAGGTGGTCTTCGACCAGCAGTACACGCATCGGATTCTCCCTGCTCGGGTGGGACGGTGGCGCGGAGTGTACCGCTGTCACCACGCCTGTGAAGCCCCTCGTGACAAACCTTTCACGCTGAAAGGTTAGCGAAAGGTTCGTTGCCTAGCATCGCACCACGGTCGCCCTTCGCGCCGAAAAAAGCACCAGCAAGGTGCGACGAATAAGAACAATAAACGGAGTCATCGACGATGCTGTCATCGCAGCCGCAGGCGTTCGCGCCTACCCGTTCCTTTATCGCACGCCCTTCGGCCATCGCCAGCGCCCTCGCGCTTGCCGGTGTCGCCCCGATGAGCCAGGCCGCCTTCTTCGAAGACAGCACGGCCACCTTCGAAACCCGCAACATGTACTTCAATCGCGACTTCCGCGACGGCACCAGCGCGCAGCAATCCAAGCGCGATGAATGGGCCCAGGGCTTCATGCTCAATTTCGAGTCTGGCTACACCGATGGCACCGTGGGCTTTGGCCTGGACGCATTGGGCATGCTCGGCATCAAGCTCGACTCCAGCCCGGACCGTGCCAACAGCGGCCTGCTGCCGACCCACGATGACGGCAAGGCTGCCGACGAATACTCCAAGCTGGGCCTGACCGGCAAGGTGAAGTTCTCCCAGACTGAACTCAAGATCGGCTCCCTGATCCCCGAACTGCCGACGCTGCAGCCCAACGATGGGCGTATCCTGCCGCAAACCTTCGAGGGTGGCCTGCTCACCTCCAAGGAGATCAAGGGCCTGACCTTCACCGGTGGCCGCATAGACAAAGCCAAGGACCGCAACGACACCAACTGGGAAGACCTGACGCTGAACAACAAGAACGGCCGCTTCGGTGGCACTTTCAGCGCTGACAACCTGGCTCTGGGCGGGCTCGACTACCAGTTCACCGACCGCATCACCGGCAGCTACCACTTCGCCCAGCTCGACGATATTTACCGCCAGCACTTCATCGGCATGGTCGCCACCCAACCCTGGGGCCCGGGCACCTTGGGTGCCGACCTGCGCCTTGCCATGAGTGACGACGCTGGCGCCGCCAAGGCCGGCAACATCGACAACACCACCTTCAACGGCATGCTCAGCTATGCCCTGGGCGGGCACAAGGTCAGCGCTGCCTGGCAGCAGCTGTCTGGCGAAAGCGCCTTCCCGTATGTGGATGGCGCCAACCCGTACCTGGTCAACTTCGTCCAGATCAACGACTTCGCCGGTGCCGACGAACGCTCCTGGCAGGCGCGCTACGACTACAACTTCGCCGCACTCGGCGTACCGGGCCTGACCTTCATGACCCGTTACGTCAGCGGTGACAACGTCAGCCGGGCTGCCGGTGGCGAAGGCAAAGAGTGGGAACGCAACACCGAACTGAAGTACGTGGTACAAAGCGGCCCGTTGAAGAACGTCGCCGTGCGCCTGCGCAACGCCACCTTCCGCTCCAACTTCGCCCGCGACGCGGATGAAGTGAGGCTGTTGGTCAGCTACAGCGTGGCGCTGTGGTAACCCCATAGCGGTAATCCGATAACAACAACGCTCACGGAGATCGACGATGACCTTTTCACTGCGCCGCCTCGTCCTCGCTACCGGCTGCCTGCTGTTGGCCGGCAACGCCCTCGCTGCAGAACCGAAACGCCCCGAATGCATCGCACCCGCCTCACCCGGTGGTGGCTTTGACCTGACCTGCAAGCTGGTGCAAAGCGCACTGGTGCAAGAAAAGATCCTCAGCAAGCCAATGCGCGTCACCTACATGCCCGGCGGTGTCGGCGCGGTAGCCTACAACGCCGTGGTCGCCCAGCGCCCGGCAGACGCCGGCACGCTGGTGGCCTGGTCCAGCGGCTCGCTGCTTAACCTGGCCCAGGGCAAGTTCGGCCGTTTCGACGAGAATGCGGTGAAATGGCTGGCTGCCGTCGGCACCAGCTACGGTGCCATCGCGGTGAAGAGCGACTCGCCCTACAAGACCCTTGATGACCTGGTCGCAGCGCTGAAGAAAGATCCGAGCAAGGTCGTGATCGGTTCCGGCGGTACCGTCGGCAGCCAGGACTGGATGCAGACCGCGTTGATCGCCAAGGCCGCAGGCATCAACCCGCGCGACCTGCGCTACGTGGCCCTGGAAGGCGGTGGCGAAATCGCCACGGCACTGCTGGGTGGTCACATCCAGGTCGGCTCTACCGACATTTCCGACTCCATGCCGCACATCCAGAGCGGCAACATGCGCCTCCTCGCAGTGTTCTCGGAAAACCGCCTGGACGAGCCGGAAATGAAAGACATCCCGACGGCCAAGGAGCAGGGCTACGACATCGTCTGGCCGGTGGTGCGTGGTTTCTACCTGGGGCCAAAGGTGAGCGCCGAGGACTACGCCTGGTGGAAGGCCTCGTTCGACAAGATGCTGGCCTCAGAGGACTTCGCCAAGCTGCGAGACCAGCGCGAGCTGTTCCCGTTCGCCATGACCGGCGAAGAGCTGGACGGCTATGTGAAGAAGCAAGTGGCTGACTACAAGGCACTGGCCAAGGAATTCGGCCTGATCCAGTAACACCACCCCTGTGGGAGCGGCCTTGTGTCGCGATCGGGCGCGAAGCGGCCCCTGGTACAGCCGATACGATGCTTCGGACAGATCGCATCGGCAGGTTTGGCGGCCGCTTCGCGCCCGATCGCGACACAAGGCCGCTCCCACAGGATTTGCATTTCACTTGAGCAATCCCAACGAGGATTCCCCAATGATCCTTCAACGCATTTTCGCACTGGCCCTGCTGGCGGTGTGTGCCGCCCTGGCCGTCATGGCCTGGCCCTACCAGGCTGCATTTTCCTATGAACCGGTGGGCCCGCGCGCCTACCCGCTGCTGGTGCTCGGCCTGATGGGGCTGGGCCTGCTGTACCTGGTGTTCCGCCCAACGCCCATCGTGCGCAAGGATGACGAACCAGAACTGGATCGCGAGACCCTGATCAAGATCACCGCCTGTGTCGGCCTGCTGCTCGTCTTCGCCGCCACCTTCGAAGCCCTCGGTTTCATCCTCAGCGCTGTCCTGGTCGGCCTGCCCATGGCCCGGCTGTACGGTGGCCGCGGACTGCGCAGCGCCATCGTGGTGGTCGGCATGAGCATTTTCCTCTACTGGCTGTTCGACCGCGTGATGGACGTGCCCCTGCCCCTTGGCCTGCTGAGCGTACTGGAGAACTGACACATGGATACCTTGAGCTACCTGGGCCAGGGCTTCGGCATTGCCCTGTCCCCCTACAACCTGGTCACCGCCCTCTCCGGCACCCTGATCGGTACCGTGGTCGGCCTGCTGCCGGGCCTGGGCCCGATCAACGGCGTAGCCCTGCTGATTCCCATCGCCTTTGCCCTCGGGCTGCCGCCGGAATCGGCGCTGATCCTGCTGGCCGCGGTGTACCTGGGCTGTGAATATGGCGGGCGTATCAGCTCGATCCTGCTGAACATCCCGGGCGAAGCCTCGACCGTGATGACCACCCTCGATGGTTACCCGATGGCCCGCCAGGGCCTGGCCGGTGTTGCCCTGTCGTTGTCGGCCTGGAGTTCGTTCATCGGCGCCTTCATCGCCACCTGCGGCATGGTGCTGTTCGCCCCGCTGCTGGCGAAATGGGCCATCGCCTTCGGCCCGGCGGAGTACTTTGTGCTGATGGTGTTCGCCATCGTCGCGCTGGGTGGCATGGCCGGTGACAAGCCACTGAAAACCTTCATTGCCGCACTCATCGGCCTGTTCCTGTCGGCGGTCGGCATCGACGCCAACAGCGGCGTGTACCGCTTCACCGGTGACAGCGTGCACCTGGCCGACGGTATTCAGTTCGTGGTGCTCGTGCTGGGCCTGTTCTCCATCAGCGAAATCCTCCTGCTGCTGGAAAAGACCCACCATGGCCACCAGGCGGTCAAGGCCACCGGCCGCATGCTGTTCAACTTCAAGGAAGCGGCCTCGGTGTTCCTGGTCAACATCCGTTGCGGCCTGCTCGGCTTCATCATGGGTGTTCTACCCGGCGCCGGTGCAACGCTGGCCAGCGCCGTGGCCTACATGACCGAGAAGCGGCTGGCGGGTGAAAGCGGCAAGTTCGGCAAGGGCGATGCCCGTGGCCTGGCAGCGCCGGAAACTGCCATTGGTGCGTCCTGCTGTGGTGCCCTGGTACCGATGCTGACCCTGGGCGTACCCGGCTCCGGCACCACGGCGGTGATGATCGGCGCCCTGACCCTGTACAACATCACCCCTGGCCCACTGCTGTTCGAGCAGCAGCCAGATATCGTCTGGGGCCTGATTGCCTCGCTGTTCGTCGCCAACATCATGCTGGTAATCCTCAACATCCCGATGATCCGCATCTTCACCCGCATCCTCGCCGTGCCTAACTGGGCGCTGGTGCCTGTGATCGCCATCATCACCGCGATCGGCGTGTACGCCGTGCATGCCACTACCTTCGACCTGTTCCTCATGGTCGGCATCGGCATCATGGGCTACATCATGCGCAAGCTGGATTTCCCTCTGTCGCCGATTCTGCTGGGCTTCATCCTCGGCGGGCTGATGGAGCAGAACCTGCGCCGGGCGCTGTCGATCTCCAACGGTGAACTGGGCATCCTCTGGTCGAGCCCAATCAGCATGGGCATCTGGGCGCTGGTTGTGGCAATGCTCGCCCTGCCGCTGCTGCGCATCTGGCGCAAACGCAGCCTGCAGCGCCGGGCCTTGGCCGATGCCTGATCGGTCGTTGCCATGGTTCGTCGCGACCGGGCTGGTCGGCCTTGCTGGCGGTTTTGCCGCCAGCAAGGTCGGCTGGCCTTTGCCATGGATGGTCGGTTCATTGCTGGCGATCATCCTGGTGCGCTGCCTGACGCCCTGGCAACTTTCGGAAATCCCCAACGGCCGCAAGTGCGGGCAGTGGATCATCGGCATCGGTATTGGCCTGCACTTCACGCCAGCGGTGATCGAGCAAGTGGCCAGCCATTTCGCGCTGATCCTCTTCGGCGCGTTGTTCACCACCCTGTCCAGCGTGATCAGCGTATGGCTGCTGCGGCGAGCCGGCGAAGACCGTGCCACCGCGTTCTTTGCCAGCATGCCAGGCGGTTCGGGAGAAATGGTCAACCTTGGGGCGCGCAATGGCGCGGTACTCAGCCAGGTGGCAGCAGCGCAGAGCTTGCGTGTGCTGGCAGTGGTGCTGTGCGTGCCGGCGCTGTTCAAGTTCTTGCTGGGTGACGGGGTACCACTGAACCACACCGGTAGCGTGAGCTGGGGCTGGCTGGCACTGATTGCGCCCTTGGGCGTTGCCGTTGCCTTGCTTTGGCAGCGCTTGCGCCAGCCCAACCCATGGCTGTTCGGGCCATTGCTGGTAGCGGCTACGGTCAGCCTGGCCGGCAACCTGCAGATCGCCCTGCCCAATGGCGCCAGCCAGATCGGCCAGTGGCTCATCGGCAGCGGCCTGGCCTGCCACTTCAACCGCGCGTTCTTCCGCCGCGCACCGTCGTTCCTGGGGCGCACCTTGATGGCTACGGCATTGTGCATGGCGATTGCCGCCAGTGCCGCGTGGCTGCTGAGCATGATGACTGCACTGGACTTGCGCTCACTGACACTGGGGATGATGCCTGGCGGGATCGCCGAAATGAGCCTCACGGCCGAAACGTTGCAATTGTCGGTGCCGCTGGTGACGGCGCTGCAGGTGATGCGCCTGATTTTGGTGTTGTTTCTCGCAGAACCGCTTTTCCGGTGGTGGGACAACAGGCATTCAAGCTGCAAGCTCCCTGAAGATAGATAGTTACCACTTGCCCAATGCCCGGGTGAATAGAGTCGGATTGCTGCCCTGATCGGCAGCAAACCCACACTTCCCGGCATTCAAGAGGTAATGATGAAAGTCCGTCTTTCTTGCAACTGTCGCTCGGCTATTGCCTGGGCATGCCTTGCCATCAGCGCAGTCAGTCTTGCCGCAGAGTCACCTGCCCCCGTCCAGATCAACGTCGTGGCCATCAATGATCTTCACGGCTACCTGGAACCCAACCCCCAAGACTACGCCGGCGCGCAAGGCGCTACCCGCCTGACCTACGGCGGCATCGCCACACTCGGCGCCATGCTCGATGAACTGCGAACGCAGGACCCCGATCTGCTGTTCATCGGGGCTGGCGACTTGATAGGGGGCAGCCCCGCCATTTCTGCACTCTGGGCTGACGAGCCTGTGCTTGAGGCCCTGAGCGCGATGGGCATGATTGTCAGCGCATCCGGAAACCACGAACTGGATGCAGGCAAGGCCGAGTTCCTTCGTCAGATCCACGGAGGGTGCGAGTCAACACGCCCTGAAAAGGCTTGCAAGTTTCGCGGCAATTATCCTGGAAGTGGCTTCCCTTACATAGCGTCCAACCTGATCGATACCACTACGGGCAAGCGCTTGCTACCGGCCTATCACATTGAGCAGGTAAAAGGGGTCAAGATAGCGTTCGTCGGTGCAGTACCGCGCAACATGGAAAAAGTGGTTTCGGCCAGAGCATTCGCAGGGCTCAAAGCCACAGATGAAGCGCAAGCCATCAATGACGTGATTCCGGAGCTCAAAGCCAAAGGTGTCAATGCAATCATTGCGGTCATGCACCAAGGAGGGGATACCGCCGAGCCGTTCGACACACAGGATTGCAGCCAGCTAGGTGGTGCGATCGTCGACGTGGCGAAGCGGCTGGATCCTGCGGTAGATGCCGTCATCAGCGGTCACTCGCATGCCAGCTATCAATGCAAGGTGGGTGACCTGAGCATCACTCAGGCTGGCAAGTACGGCCACTTCCTGACTCAGTTGAAGTTGCAGGTGACGCCAGGCACCCATCACGTCACGAACATCACCGCCCGTAATATTCCTGCTGACCCACAGAACTACCTGCCAAATGCCAAGTTGACGAGTTTGCTGGAGGAAGTGCGTCAGCGGTCCGGGGAAAAACTGCTCGAACCCATAGGACGCATCTCGACGGCAGAACTTGACCGCGAAGAAAATGCCGCCGGTGAAACAACCTTGGGAAACCTGGTCACGGATGCCCAATTGGCCATGACCCAAGCGTTTCAGCCACAGATTGCCTTTCTCAACCTGGGTGGGCTGCGCAGTGATCTTATCCAGCCTGCCGATAGCGACCTGACCTACGAACAATTATTCGCCGTACAACCGTTCAATAACCCTCTGGTAGTTCAGGAATTGACAGGCAGGCAGATTACCGAACTGCTCAACCTTCAATGGAACAGGGGCAGTTTCAACCCGCTGCAGGTATCGAAGGGTTTCCATTATGAATGGGACGGTTCACGGCCTGTCGGCAGCCGTGTGGTCGACGGGAGTGTACGTCTGCACGGCAAACCCCTTGAGCCGTTGACCCATTATCGCGTAGTCAGCAACCTGTTCCTGGCCGATGGTGGCGGTGGCTTGGCCACGTTCAAAGAAGGAAGGCGACGTCAGGACACCGGCATTTCCGACCTGGAAGCCTTGGTGGAGTATGTGCGCCAGAACCATGAGCGGGGTATTGCAATTGGCCAGCGCAGCGAGCCGCGCATCAGCATGACGCCCTGAGCGATTGCGTACCCCACCCGCGGTTTCTCACAGTGGGGGCAGTGCCCAGTTGATGGGCCCGAGCCCCCGCTGCTCGAGGAAGCTGTTTGCACGACTGAAATGCCCGCAACCGATGAACCCGCGATACGCCGACAGCGGTGAAGGATGGACCGACTTCAATACCAGGTGCTTGGTACCGTCGATCAGCTTCTGCTTGCTCTGCGCATGAGCCCCCCATAGCAGGAATACCACGTTCGGGCATTGCTCACTGACCACCTGGATGACCCGGTCGGTAAACAATTCCCAGCCTTTCTTGGCATGCGACGCGGCATTGGCGCGCTCGACGGTCATGGTCGTGTTGAGCAATAGAACGCCTTGTTCCGCCCAGCTCTGGAGGTAGCCGTGGCTGGGGATCGGGATGTTCAGGTCGCGCTGCAATTCCTTGTAGATATTGACCAGCGACGGCGGTGTGGCCACACCCGGTTGCACCGAGAAGCACAAGCCATGTGCCTGCCCCGGCCCGTGATACGGGTCCTGACCGAGGATGACCACCTTCACCTGGTCCAGCGGCGTCGAGTTGAGCGCATTGAAGATCAGCGGCCCTGGCGGGTAGATCTCCTTGCCGGCAGCGTACTCGCCACGCAGGAACTCGCGCAGTTGATGCATGTAAGGCTGGTCGAATTCACCGCGCAATGCGGCCTTCCAGCTGGGTTCGAGTTTGATGCGATCGTCGTCAGTCATGGGGCCTTCCATAAACAATGGCGCGACACTAGGTAAGCCCTTCGCGCTTGTCAAACGATCCGACCGACGACCGGCATGATCGGCCAGGCAAGCCATACTTGAGCGATGACTTGCGAGAGGTAGTCCATGACCATTCACTGCGAGGTACTCACCGGCGTCGATGGCGCCCGCATCGGCATCGCCACACTGGATGCGCCCAAGGCGCTCAATGCCCTGAACCTGCCGATGATCGAGGTGCTGGGCGAACAGCTGCATGCCTGGGCCCGCGACCCGGGTATCGTCTGCGTGCTGCTGCGCGGCAACGGGGCAAAAGCCTTTTGCGCAGGCGGCGATGTACGTGCGCTGGCGCAAGCCTGCCGCGACCACCCCGGTAGCGTTCCGCCGCTGGCGGCCTCCTTCTTCGCCGCCGAATACCGCCTGGACTTTGCCCTGCACACCTACCCCAAGCCGTTACTGTGCTGGGGGCATGGGCATGTGCTGGGTGGCGGCATGGGGCTGCTGCAAGGCGCCAATGTACGCATCGTGACCCCCAGCAGCCGGCTGGCCATGCCGGAAATCAGCATCGGCCTGTACCCTGACGTAGGCGCCAGTTGGTTCCTGGCCCGGCTGCCGGGCAAGCTGGGTTTGTTCTTCGGCCTGACAGGTGCGCCAATCAACGCCCGCGATGCCCTTGACCTGGGCCTGGCTGACCGTTTCCTGGGCGAGCACCAGCAAGAGGCCTTGATCGAGGAGTTACTGCAACTCAACTGGCAGGAGCAGACTGCCATACAACTGAACAGCCTGCTCAAGGCCGAACAGCATCGTGCCTGGGCCGAGCTGCCGGATGCCCAGTGGCTGCCGCGACGGCATGAGATCGATCAGTTACTCGACGTGGCTGATGCTGCCTCAGCCTGGCGCGCACTGGAAAGGCTCAAGCGGCATGACGACCCATTGCTGGCAGATGCCGGCCAACGCCTGCACGAGGGTTGCCCGCTGACGGCGCATCTGGTCTGGGAGCAGATCCGCCGGGCGCGGTACCTGTCGTTGGCGCAAGTGTTCCAGATGGAATACAGCATGAGCTTGAACTGTTGCCGCCACCCTGAATTCAGTGAAGGCGTGCGCGCTCGCCTGCAGGACAAAGACAACCAGCCGCGCTGGCACTGGCCTGATGTGGCGCAAGTGCCGGCGGCGGTAGTCGAGGCGCATTTTGCCAAGGCGTGGGAAGGGCGGCACCCATTGGCGGATGTGGGTTAGCTTGCTGATCCGGGGGCTGCTTTTCAGCCCCCGCCTCCGCTCAGCTAGCGCTGCCAGTTTCCTCCTCGCCCCTGCCCGCGCCGCCCGTCCCAGCGACCGCGGTCGTCCAACTGCCGATTGGAGTGCCGATCGCCCTGCCGGTAACGCTGGCTGCCATTGCGATAGTCATGGCGATCCCGGTCCTGCCGGTAGTCTTGCCGCTGGCGATTGCCATAGTCATGGCGCGGGTTGCCATGCCACTGGTTCATCCCCGGCCGCGAATAGGGCCGGTAATGGGGCACAGGGGCCGACCGATTGTAGTAGCGGGGAGCAGGCTGATAGTAGTAGCGCGGCGCAGGCGCCACATAGTACCGGTCATGGCGGTAATACCCCGGCGCCACATAGCGGTCGGTAGAATAGTAGTCCGAACGGTAATAGCCTCCGCGGTCATGGTACGGGGCACAGGCCGAAGTCATCAGCCCCAGCAGGGTGATCAACAGGATTCGATAGGACATGGCGGCCTCCTGGACCGCTGGAGTGCCCGAACAGCGGCGCTGGCGAGCATCGATGCAAGATGTGTAGATCGACACTGAATAAGACAGTGGCGCGCAGGTGCAGTGCCATTCCTGCAATAACTTGATACAGGTGAAATAACCCTGAAAAACTTGCAGTCATTTGCCGGCCATCTCAATAGAATAAGCGGCTCGGCACACATCACGGGAAGATCATGCCCTTACGTTCCGCTCTGTTCTCGCAGCGCTCGCTGATCGTTACCCTGCTCGTGTTACTGGCCTGCGGCTTCCTGGCCACTTCGCTGCTCAGTTACTTCTCCTCGCGCAGCGCCATCCGCGACAGCATCATCAATACCGAATTGCCGCTGACCTCCGACACTGTCTACTCGGAAATCCAGAAAGACCTGATCCGCCCGGTGCTGATCGCTTCGATGATGGCCCAGGACACCTTCCTGCGCGACTGGGTGCTGTCCGGCGAGCAGGATACCGAACGCATGACGCGCTACCTGGGCGAGGTCATGGGCAAGCAGGACATATTCACGTCCTTTTTCGTGTCCGATCGCACGCTGACCTACTACCAGGCCAAAGGTGTGCTCAAGCATGTCGAACCGGGCACCTGGCGTGATGCCTGGTATTTCCGTCTGCGTGAACTCAAGGCCCCTTATGAGATCAACGTCGACCTGGACATGGCCAACCAGGACAGCCTGACTGTGTTCATCAACTACCAGGTGCACGACTACCAGCAGCGCTTCATCGGTGCGGCAGGCGTAGGCCTGAGCGTATCGTCGGTGGTCGAGCTGATCGATCAGTACCAACGCCGCTACCAGCGCGCGGTGCTATTCACGGATGCCAAAGGCAAGGTGCTGTTGACCGGCTCCGGGGGCGGCCCGCATGGCTTGCAAGTCGGCCAGCCACTTAAGGAAAACCCTGAGCTGAAGGCCCTGCTGGCCGAGCAGTGGGTGCCAGGCGAAGGCAGCCACGAGTACCATGACAGCGAAAACCACAGCCACTTTCTCAACGTGCGTCACCTCCCCGAACTGAACTGGTACCTGCTGGTGGACAAACGCGAAACCGGCGTCCTCGACCGCATTCGCCAGGCCCTGTACCTGAACCTGGCGATCTGTACGATGATCACCCTGGTGGTGCTGGCACTGGTGCATGCCATGGTCCGCCGCCACCAGGCCAGCACCGAAGCCTTGGCCACGCTCGACAGCCTCACCGGCTTGCACAACCGGCGCAGCTTCGACCTGCTCGCCGCCCAGGCGTTGCGCGAAGCCCGGCGCGACAGTAGCCCACTGGTGGCTTTGCTGATCGATCTGGACCATTTCAAGGCGCTGAACGACACCCACGGCCACCTGGCAGGTGACGAAGTGCTACGCCAATTCGCCAATGTGCTGCAAGGCAGCCTGCGTCAGTCAGATATACTGTGCCGCTGGGGCGGTGAGGAATTCATCGTGCTACTGCGCGAAGCTGAAAGCCGCCAGGCCATCGAGGTGGCGGAAAAGATCCGCCGACGCACCGAGCAGCTGACCTTCAGTTACGACAACCAGCCGCTGCGGCTGACCACCAGCATCGGCCTGAGCAGCCTGCAACCGGGGGATACCCTGCACGCCCTGCTGACCCGCGCCGACCGCGCGCTTTATCGTGCCAAGCAGGCTGGCCGCAACCGCGTCTGCAGTGAAACCCGCCATGAATGACAAGCAACATTGCCCCGCTTGCGGTGCCCTCAACCAGTGCAGCCTGGCCGACCCACGCCGTGCCACCCAGGCTTGTTGGTGCTACAGCGTGACCATCGACCCGGCCGTGCTCCAGGCGCTGCCCGCCGAGCTGCGCAACAAGGCCTGTCTGTGCCCGCGCTGCGCCGCCATTGAAGAACAGCTCCGTCCATCCGCTGCCCACTGATCGTTTCCATGCGCCTTGATCGTTTCCTCGCCAACCTGCCCAGCTACAACCGCCAGCAAGTTCGCCTGATGCTGGCGCAACGCCGCGTGCGGGTGGACGGCCAGATCGTCAGCGACCCGCTGACCGAAGTACGTGAATTCAGCCGCGTAGAGCTGGACGAGCAACTGCTGCAGGCCGGCCGCCCGGCCCGCTACCTGATGCTGTACAAGCCCACTGGCTGCGTAAGCGCCACCCACGACCCGCAACACCGTACCGTTCTCGACCTGCTGCCAACGGCGTTGCGAGATGACCTGCACATCGCCGGGCGCCTGGACTTCAACACCACCGGGCTGATGATCCTGACCAACGATGGCCAGTGGTCACGGCGCCTGACCCAGCCTGCCACCAAACTGCCCAAGCATTATCTGGTGGACACCGAGGACGAGATTGGCGAGCACTATGTGGCCAAGTTTCGCGAGGGTTTCTATTTCGCCTTCGAAGACCTCACCACCCAGCCTGCCCAGCTGGATATCCTCGGCCCCCATCAGGCCCGGCTGGCGATCGTCGAAGGGCGCTATCACCAGGTCAAGCGCATGTTCGGGCATTTCAACAACAAAGTGGTGGGGCTGCACCGGGAAAGCATGGGGGCGATCCGGCTGGATCCGGGGTTGGCGCCGGGAGAGTACCGTGAACTGACGGCCAATGAGATAGCCACTGTCTAGGCCGCAACAGACAGCCCGGCTCGTCATACGACCGCTCAGCGACAAAAGTCACATTACTTACCGAACGGCACTTGCGCGATGCCCAACCCACTGCTTGAATCCAAATCGTCAGTCTGCATGTGACTACCAGGTCACACCCGCGGTCGATGACACTTTTTGCCGGCCACCCAAGGCCTAGATGCCTTGGGGCACGGCAAATTGCCCGCCAAAAACAATACCGTCGACGCAAGTGCCAAGGATCGACACAGGGCCCCCGGTTTTATCTTCAGGCAAATGCCTACCTGTCATAAAGCACGTGCACCCTAGGTGACGCGAATACCCTTTTTGCGCCAGGAGTCGATGACATGAGGCCAGAAATCGCTGTACTTGATATCCAAGGTCAGTATCGGGTTTACACGGAGTTCTATCGCGCGGATGCGGCCGAAAACACGATCATCCTGATCAACGGCTCGCTGGCCACCACGGCCTCTTTCGCCCAGACGGTACGTAACCTGCACCCACAGTTCAACGTGGTACTGTTCGACCAGCCGTATGCCGGCAAGTCCAAACCGCACAACCGTCAGGAACGGCTGATCAGCAAGGAGACCGAGGCGCATATCCTCCTTGAGCTGATCGAGCACTTCCAGGCAGACCACGTGATGTCTTTTTCGTGGGGTGGCGCAAGCACGCTGCTGGCGCTGGCGCACCAGCCGCGGTACGTGAAGAAGGCAGTGGTGAGTTCGTTCTCGCCAGTGATCAACGAGCCGATGCGCGACTATCTGGACCGTGGCTGCCAGTACCTGGCCGCCTGCGACCGTTATCAGGTCGGCAACCTGGTCAATGACACCATCGGCAAGCACTTGCCGTCGCTGTTCAAGCGCTTCAACTACCGCCATGTGAGCAGCCTGGACAGCCACGAGTACGCACAGATGCACTTCCACATCAACCAGGTGCTGGAGCACGACCTGGAACGTGCGCTGCAAGGTGCGCGCAATATCAACATCCCGGTACTGTTCATCAACGGCGAACGCGACGAGTACACCACAGTCGAGGATGCGCGGCAGTTCAGCAAGCATGTGGGCAGAAGCCAGTTCAGCGTGATCCGCGACGCGGGCCACTTCCTGGACATGGAGAACAAGACCGCCTGCGAGAACACCCGCAGTGTCATGCTGGGGTTCCTCAAGCCAACCGTGCGTGAACCCCGTCACCGTTACCAACCTGTGCAACAGGGGCAGCATGCATTTGCCATCTGAGCGGCTCGGCGCCTTGTAGCAAATACCCGCAAGCCATGGGGCGCCGACAAGCTTTTTTATAACTTGGGCTTCTAATTCGCTGAAGGTTCTGGTAAAAAGTCGAGCTCAGATGCGGGTATAGTTTAGTGGCAAAACGAAAGCTTCCCAAGCTTTAGTTGAGGGTTCGATTCCCTCTACCCGCTCCACATCGCATTCCCGCATGGCGTTCCAGCAACGTCATCGCAGTCAAAAGG
The DNA here is from genome assembly GCF_043106315.1 of Pseudomonas sp. FYR_5. Taxonomy (NCBI): domain Bacteria; kingdom Pseudomonadati; phylum Pseudomonadota; class Gammaproteobacteria; order Pseudomonadales; family Pseudomonadaceae; genus Pseudomonas; species Pseudomonas sp. FYR_5. Next base: position 33,639 of record NZ_JBICMK010000036.1, read on the forward strand.
AGCCTTGGCTCCTTTTTTCGTTTTCCCCCCTCCCGTGATCTGGCCCATGGCCATTTACCCGCCGATCCGCTTCAATGCGCATCGGGCCTCAGCACGTGCAAGCGAAACGGCTTGTGGCGGATATGCTCAATGGATTCGTGAAACCATTCGAAAGGACAACGCATGTTTCTCTCCCGCTGGCTACCGGGCCTTGCCAACCTGCTGCACTACCGCCGTGAATGGTTCCACGCCGACCTGCAAGCTGGCCTGTCGGTAGCCGCGATCCAGATTCCCATTGCCATTGCCTATGCGCAGATCGTCGGGCTGCCGCCGCAATACGGCCTGTACGCCTGTGTGCTACCGATGATCGTCTACGCGCTGATCGGTAGCTCGCGCCAGTTGATGGTCGGCCCCGACGCCGCCACCTGCGCGATGATCGCCGGTGCCGTGGCACCGCTGGCCATGGGCGACCCGCAGCGCATCGCTGAACTGTCGGTGATCGTCACCGTGCTGGTCGGCGGGATGCTGATTGCCGCCGGCCTGGCGCGGGCCGGGTTCATCGCCAGCTTTTTCTCGCGGCCGATCCTGATCGGCTACCTCAACGGTATCGGCCTGAGCCTGATCGCCGGGCAGCTGTCCAAGGTGGTGGGCTTCAAGATCGAGGGCGACGGTTTCATCCTCAGCCTGATCAACTTCTTCCAGCGCCTGGGGGAAATTCACTGGGTCACATTGATCATCGGCCTGGCCGCCCTGGGCCTGCTCATCTGGCTGCCACGGCGCTACCCGCGCCTGCCCGCCGCCCTCACGGTAGTGGCGCTGTTCATGCTGCTGGTTGGCCTGTTCGGCCTCGACCGCTTCGGCGTCGCCATCCTTGGGCCGGTACCTGCAGGCATCCCGCAACTGGCCTGGCCACACAGCAACCTGGCAGAAATGAAGAGCCTGCTGCGCGACGCCCTGGGTATCGCCACCGTCAGCTTCTGTAGCGCCATGCTTACCGCACGCAGCTTTGCCGCCCGGCATGGCTATGCGATCAACGCCAACCACGAATTCGTCGCCCTGGGCGTGAGCAACCTGGCGGCCGGGGTTTCCCAGGGTTTTGCCATCAGCGGCGCCGACTCGCGCACGGCAGTCAACGACATGGTTGGTGGCAAAAGCCAGCTGGTGGGCATCATCGCTGCACTGGTCATCGCCCTGATTCTGCTGTTCTTCACCGCGCCCATGGCGTGGATCCCGCAGGCTGCGCTGGGCGCCGTGTTGCTGATGGCTGGCTGGGGGCTGATCGACATCAAGTCGCTGGGGCACATCCGGCGCCTTAGCCGCTTCGAGTTCTGGCTGTGCCTGCTGACCACGGCGGGCGTACTGGGCCTGGGCGTGCTGCCAGGCATCGTGTTTGCCGTTACCCTGGCGATCCTGCGCCTGCTTTACAGCATCTACCAGCCCACCGATGCCGTACTGGGCTGGCTGCCGGGCACCGAAGGCCAGGTGGACATCCGCAAGTTCAAGGACGCCCGCACCGTGCCTGGCCTGGTGGTGTACCGCTTCGACGACGCCATCCTGTTCTTCAATGCCGACTACTTCAAGATGCGCCTGCTGGAAGCCGTGCAAAGCCAGGACCAGCCTAAAGCCGTGCTGTTCGATGCCGAAGCGGTAACCAGCATCGATGTCAGCGGCATGGCCGCCCTGCGCGAAGTGCGCGACACCCTGGCGGCCCAAGGCATCTTCTTCGCCATCGCCCGCGCCCGAGGCACCTTCCTGCGCATGCTGGTGCGCTCGGGGATGGCGCGGGACATGGAAGACAAACTGCTATTCGGCTCGGTCCGCGCGGGAATTCGCGCGTACCGCGTGTGGCGCAACCGAAACCGCAGTGTGCAAGTGACCGAACAGGGTTGAGCGGCTTTCGTCCTGTTCAACGTGCTGCGACTGTGCTGGCCC